>JANMKM010000322.1:0-7919 GCA_031372035.1 Rhodoferax sp.
CGCCCCAGACGAGCGGGCTGGTCGCATACCCGAGCGCCTCGCCGGCGAGATCGACCGACTTGCCGTTGCTCTCCATCTCCAACTGCTGCAGATAGGCCGGCAGGCGCCGCAGCGCGCTGGCATAGGGCGCAATGCAACGGCTGCCAAAGCCATGGAAATTGCGGTACCAGACATCGATCAGGGCCAGCCGCACCGGCAAGTTCTGCTCCAGCGGCGCGAGCCGGAAATGCTCGTCCATTTCATGGGCGCCAGCCAGCAGTTCGCGAAAACCCTTGGCGCCAATGGCGATGGCAATCGCCAGGCCGATGGCCGACCACATCGAATAGCGCCCGCCCACCCAGTCCCAGAAACCGAAGGTGGTGGTGATGCCGAACGCATTGGCAGCCGGCACATTCGTGGTCAACGCGCAGAAGTGGCGCTCCATGTCCTCGCCGCCCTGCTCCTCGAACCAGCGCTTTGCCGACTGCGCGTTGGTCATGGTCTCGGTGGTGGTAAAGGTCTTGGAAGCCACCAGGAACAGCGTGCTCTCGGGCCGGACCTGCTTGAGCACCGTGGCCAACTCATGGCCGTCCACGTTCGAGACAAAATGGAAGCGCTTGCCCGCAATCGCGTGCTCCTCCAGTGCCAGCACCGCCATCTGCGGCCCCAGGTCGGAGCCACCAATGCCGATATTGACCACGTCGGTGATGGCCTCGTCCTCGCGCAGGGCCTGGGCATAGGCCAGCATGATGTCCAGCGTCTCGTGCACCCTCAGGAAGTCATCCGCGAAAGCCTTGCCGGCCTGGGCTGGCTGCTGCTCCATGGCTTCGACCGAGTTGCGCAGCAGGAAGTGCATGACCGAGCGCTGCTCGGTCACATTGACCTTGTCGCCGACAAACATGGCGGCCCGGTGCTGCTCCATACCGCATTGCCGTGCCAGGTCGAACAGCAGCGACTGCGTGGCCTGGTTGATCAGGTTCTTCGACAGGTCGGCAAACACGTGCGGTGCCTGCAGACTGAAACTGGCAAAGCGCTCCGGGTCGGTGGCAAAGGCACGGTTCAGATTGAAGTCACGGCCACTGCTCTCGTAGGCGGCATGCAGCGCGCTCCAGGCAGCAGTATGGTCACAGCGGGTTCGGCTCATGGCCCCATTATGTGAGAACTTGCACCACCGAGACGCCGTGGTCAGCCAGTTCCAGCCCCACCTGCGCCCCAGGCTGCAGCACTGCGTGCAGGTCTGGCGACACCACGAAAATGCTGCCCAGCTCGGTGTCGAAGGTGTACTCGTAAAAGCTGCCCAGGTAGGCCGCCTTGCGCAGCACCGCGTCCATGCCGATGCCCTGTGGCCGGATCAGCCAGGCCTCGGGCCGCACCGCCACCTTGACCCGCCCACCGCTGATACCCGGTCGCGAAGGCAAGCGCAGTGGCCCGAGCTGCACCATGCCATTGGCTCCGGCCTCAGCGGGGAACAGCATGGCCTCGCCCATGAAGCCGGCGACGAACTCGCTGTTAGGGCGCTCATACATGTCCTGTGGCGTGCCGCGCTGCGCCACCACGCCCTCATGCATCACAATGATCTGGTCGCTCACCGCCAGCGCCTCGCTCTGGTCATGGGTGACGTAGGCCACGGTCAGCTGCATGCGCTGCTGCAGGGAGCGGATCTCCTCACGCATTTCGCGCCGCAGCCTGGCGTCCAGGTTGCTCAAGGGTTCGTCAAACAGCAGCACCGCCGGTTGCAGCACCAGGGCCCGTGCCAGGGCTACGCGCTGCTGTTGGCCGCCTGAGAGTTCACTGGGCAGACGCTCGTCAAAGCCCACCAGGCCGACCGAGCGCAGTACCTCCTGGGCGCGGCTGCGGGTTTCGTCCTTCGACACACCGCCCATCTTCAACCCGAAGCCGACGTTGTCGAGCACGTTCATGTGCGGGAATAGCGCGTAGCTCTGGAACACCAGGCTGACATTGCGCTGCGCCGGCCCCAGGGTGGTGACATTCTTGCCGTCAATCCAGATCTCGCCGGACGACGGCGACTCCAGCCCGGCGATCATGCGCAAGGTGGTGGTCTTGCCGCAGCCGGATGGACCCAGGATCGTCGTCAACGTGCCCTTGGGCACCTCAAAGCTGACCTCACGCACCGCCAGCGGGCCTTTGGGGTCCAGGCCATAGCGTTTGCTCACCTTGCGAAACACGATGCCCAGGGACGCAGGGTTGGATGGGTTGTCCATAACTCAGGCCGGTTGGATGTTCATGGGTGCCTGGCGCCGCCCGAGCTTGCGTTCACCCACCAGAAACTGGATCAGGGCAATCGCCAGCGACATCAGGATGATCAGGACCGTACAGTAGGCCAGGGCCACACCGTAGTCGCCATTGCCGACGCGGCCGATGATGTAGGTGGTGGCCAGTTCGTTCTCTGCGGTCACCAGAAAGATCACGGCCGAAACCGTGGTCATGGCCCGCACGAAGCTGTACACCAGAGCGGCCACCAGAGCCGGCTTGAGCAGCGGCAGCACCACCCGGAACAGCGTTTGCGCCGTGCTGGCCCGCAGCATCAGCGCCGCCTCGTCGAGCGAGCGGTCCAGCTGCTTGAAGGCCGCCGTGCCGGCACGCACGCCGACCGGCAGGTTGCGGAACATGAAGCACAGCATGATGATCAGCGCTGTACCCGTGAGCTCGAACGGTGGCACGTTGAAAGCCAGGATGTAGCTCACGCCCAGCACCGTGCCCGGAATCGCAAACGCCAGCAGGGCGGCGAACTCGAACAGGCCCTGGCCGCGAAATTCGGTGCGCGCCAGCAGCCAGGCGATCAGCAGGCCAAAGGCTGCAGTAAAGGGTGCGGCCGCCCCGGCCAGCTTGAGCGTCGTGAACAAGGAATTCCAGGCCGTACCGGCCCAGACCAGGCCGTAGGCGCCCCATTCCAGCGCGAACGCGGTCTTGAAATGGGCCAGAGTCAGGGTGTAGTCGCGACCCCAGGTCTGGACAAAGCCACCAGCAAAGGCAAACAGGTACACCACCACGGTGAAAGCCATCCATGGCAATGCCACGGCCTGGATCAGGCGCCGCGCGCCGTCGGGCAAAGGCATGGGCACACCGGAGTCGCCCTTGCCACTGACCGTGGTGTAGTTTTGTTTGCCCAGCACACCGCGCTGGATCGCAAACACCGCCAGCGCAAACAGCGTCAGGATCCAGGCCAGCGAGGCGGCACGCCCCTGGTCGTACTGGGCGCCAACGATGGCAAAGAAGATTTCGGTGGACAGCACGGAGAACTGGCCACCGACCACGATCGGGTTGCCGAAATCGGCAATGCTTTCGATGAAGCCCACCAGAAAGGCGTTGGCCAGCCCCGGCTTGAGCAGCGGCAGCGTGATCGCCATGAAGGTGCGCTGGCGGTCCGCACGCAGGGTTTGCGCCGCCTCTTCCAGGCTGGGCGAGACGCCCTGGACCACGCCGCGCATGATCAGGAACGCGATCGGCGTGAAGGCGAACATCTGTGCCACCCAGACGCCGAATGCGCCATAGAACCAGCGTGACGGCGTGATGTCGAAAGCCGACTCCAGCAACTGGTTGACGATGCCGGCGCGGCCAAACAGCAGGATCAGGCCCAACCCCACCACGAACGGCGGCGTGATGATGGGCAGCAACGCCAGCACCTTGAGCGGCGCCTGCAGCCGCAGTGCTCCGCGCTCGGCCATCAGCGCCATCATGGTGCCCAGCACCGTGGTGCCGGCTGCCGTCAACAGGGCCAGCACCAGCGTGTTCCAGGCCACGCCACAGCGCACACCGCCGACCAGGCAGCCCAGGCCCCAGACCCGTTCGTTGCCGGCACGCTCGGCCAGCGCCAGCAGCGACCAGTGACCCTCTTCATTCAGGAAGGCGCCGTACAGGGCCTTGCTGACCGGAAAGGCAATGAACAGGAGCATCAGCACGCCACAGCCCAGCACTGCCGCGGCGACGAACTGGTCGCCCTTGAAATAGCCCAGCCGTGCAACGCCGAAAGCCAGCAACAGCACCAGCGCCACCAGCACCACCACGGCCCCGGCACCCATGCCGAACTGGTTGAGCGCCAGTTCCCCGAACTGGCGATTGAAGGCGTCGAAGGACCAGCCCTTGGCTCCGATCAGGAAGCCGCTGCCAGCCAGGCCCAACGCGCCCAGCAGCCCGCCGATGAGCAGCCACGGGCCCTGCGCCCGGCCCGCAGGCATGCCGGCCGCAACTGCCGCGATCACCAGGCCGGCCAGCCCCAGCAACAGCCACTTGCGGCCATGCACCAGCGCCTGCGACAGCCCATTGGCCGTCTGCGCATCACCGAACACCTGCGGCAGGACCTCGTACCAGGCCGCGTCCTGGATCGCGTACCAAGGCAGCGCGAGATAGGCCAGCAGCCCCAGCACCAGCCACAGGCGGATGGCGGTATTCGCCCCTCGGTTCACGACTGCCGCCTTCAACGCGGCAGGGAATTGACTTCCTTCTCCCAGCGCGAGATCAGGCGCCTGCGCTCGGCGCTGGCGCCGTACTTGGCGTAGTCATAGTTGATGAACTTGATCTTTTTGAAATCGGGCACGTTTTTGTCCACTTTGGCCGCCTTGTTCGAAGGCACCTGAAACTGCTTGGCCGCCGCCGCCATCTCCTGCGCCGCCGGCGTCAGCGCCCACTCATAGAACTTCTTGGCAGTTTCCAGGTTACGCGAGCCCTTGACGATGCTCATCGAGCCGATCTCGGCCCCCGTGCCGTCGGTCGGCGTGATGGTCTCCACCGGAAAGCCCTGCAGCTTCTCGCCCGGGCCGTCGTGGACGAAGCTGATGGAAACCGCGGTTTCGCCGCGCGCCACCGCCTTGATCGGCCCGGTGCCGGAACGCGTGTACTGGCTCACATTGCGGTGCAGGCTCTTGAGGTATTCAAAGGCCTTTTCCTCGCCCATCAGCTGCACCAGGGTGGCGATCATGGTGTAGGCGGTGCCGCTGGAGGCCGGGTTGGCAACCTGGATGTCACCCTTGTATTCCGGTTTCAGCAAGTCACTCCAGGTACGCGGCACGCCCAGCTTCTTCTTCGCCAACAATTCCGTGTTGTAGCCGAAGCCCAATGGACCGGAATAGATGCCCACGGTCTTGAATCCGGACTGCAGGGCTTGCTGTTGCGCCCAGGGCTGCAACTGCGGCAGCGACGGCGACTTGTATTCCAGAGTCAAGCCCTGTTCAGCCGCCTGCAGATGCGGGTCTCCGGTACCGCCAAACCAGACATCGGTCTTAGGGTTGTCCTTCTCGGCAATGATCTGGGCCAGGGCCTCGCCTGAGCCCTTGAGCGCCACGTTGATCTTCACGCCGGTGGTCCGTGCATAGACCGTGCCGATCATGTTGCACCACTCGGCCTGCACCGAACAAATGATGTTTACCTGGCCCTGCGCCTGCGCGCCCATGGTTGTAATGGCCGTGGCCAGTGCCAGCAACTGCTTTTTCATGTTGATTCCTTCTGCGCCCGCCGCTTCAGCGGGTAACTGGATTACTGGATTACTGGAACCCAGTCTACCCGGTGGCAAGCCGTTTCAGCTACGGGAAAACGCGAATCCAATCCGCAGCGTACCCAAAGCGGCCATGAACCGGCGAGCATGATGAAACTAAGTTACATTACGGCGTCTCCCCAAAAGCCACTTCAAGGACCTTCGCATGGGCTTCGATCTCATCATCTTCGGCGGCACCGGCGACCTGGCCTGGCGCAAACTGATGCCGGCGCTGTTTCAGGCCTTCCGCCATGGCACGTTGCCCGCCGGTGGACGCATCATCGGCGTCGGCCGCGACGAAATTGATGACGCCGCATACCGGGAACGGATCAAGGCCCGGTTTGAAGGCGTGGACCTGGCCAAGCGGCCCAGTGAAGCGGAGTTCACGGAGTTCGCGGCCCTGCTGCAGTTCGTGCCGATGGACCTGACGCGACCTGCGGACTATGTGCGCCTGGCACAAACGCTGCAACATCGCGCTGCCGACACCGTGGTTTTCTACCTGGCCACGGCGCCGGCACTGTTCACCACCGTCTGCGAACAGTTGGCCGCCGCCGGCCTGAACCATTCCAACGCCCGGATCGTGCTTGAAAAGCCGCTGGGCCATGACCTGGCGTCCAACCGCGCCATCAACCTGGCTGTGTGCCGGGCCTTTGGCGAGCGCCAGGTGTTTCGCATTGACCACTACCTGGGCAAGCCGGCAGTGCAAAACCTGTTTGCACTGCGCTTCGGCAACGCACTGTTCGAACCGCTGTGGCGGCGCGAGCACATCGCCGACATCCAGATCACGATCGCCGAAGAACTGGGTGTGGAAAAGCGTGGCGCCTTCTATGACACCACCGGTGCGCTGCGCGACATGGTGCAGAACCACGCCCTGCAACTGCTTTGCGCGATCGGTATGGAGCCGCCCATCAATGCCCACGCTGACGCCATCCGCGATGAAAAGCTCAAGGTGCTGCGCTCGCTCAGGCCCTGGACACCGGCCAGCCTCGCGCAGGACGTGATCCGTGGCCAGTATGGCCCGGGCACGACGGCGGGCATTGCAGTTCCCGGCTACCGCCAGGAACAAGGCGTGCCTGCAGACAGCCAGACCGAGACGTTTGTCGCACTGCGCACCGAGATTGCCAACTGGCGCTGGGCCGGCGTGCCCTTCTTCCTGCGCACCGGCAAGCGCCTGGCGGGCAGCGACGCCCGGATCGTCATCAACTTCCGGCCTACACCGCACGCCATCTTCAACACCCAACCTGGCGTGTCGAACCGGCTGGTGATCCACCTGCAGCCCAAGGATGGGCTGGAACTGCATTTGCTGGCGCAGGGCCAGGACAAGCGCCGCAACACCCAGACACTGTCCCCCGTGCAGTTGGACCTGGATTTCAACAAGCGCTTCGGCTCGGAACGGGTTGGCGCCTACGAGCGGCTGCTGCTCGACGTCATCGATGGCCGGCTCAACCTGTTTGTGCGCAGTGACGAGCAGGAGGAGGCCTGGCGCTGGGTGGAGCCGATCATCAACCATTGGCAACACGATACCCAGGGCCCACGCCTGTACGCAGCCGGCACCTGGGGCCCGAGCGCGTCCAGCGCGATGGTTGCGCGCGCCGGCTCCTGCTGGAGTGAGGAGTGCTGAACCGGATCAAGGCCTCGCTGCCGTCCCTGGCCCCAGCCGAGCAGCGCGTGGCGCGGTTGGTGCTCAGCGACCCGCGCGACTTTGCGAATCAGCCGATCGTCGAGTTGGCGGCGCGGGCCGGTGTCAGCAAACCGACCGTGGTGCGCTTTTGCCGCAGCGTGGGCTACAACGGGCTGTCGGACTTCAAGCTCAAGCTGGCCGGCAGCGTGAGCGAGGGCGTGCCCTTCATCCACCGTAGCGTCGACGCCGACGACAAAACCGGGGACGTTCTGGTGAAGGTCATCGACAACACCGTGGCCGCCCTGCTGAAATACCGCAACGACGCCAGCGGTGCCGCAATCGAGCGCGCCACCACGGCCCTGGCCGCCGCCTGCAACGGTGCGCGCCGGATCGAGTTCTATGGCGCCGGCAACTCGGGCATCGTGGCCCAGGACGCACAGCACAAGTTCTTCCGCCTGGGCGTCAACGCCATTGCCTACAGCGACGGCCATATGCAGGTGATGGCGGCGTCGATCCTGGGGCCGGGCGACTGCGTCGTGCTGGTGTCCAACTCGGGCCGGACACGGGACCTGATGGATGCCTGCGACATTGCGCGCAAGAACGGCGCCACCACGATCGTGATCTCGGCCAGCGGCTCGCCCCTGGCCAACGCCGGCCATATCCACCTGGCGGCAGACCACCCGGAAGGTTATGACCGCTACAGCCCGATGGTGTCGCGGCTGTTGCATCTGATGGTGATCGACGTTTTGACCACTTGTGTCGCCTTGCGCATTGGCAGTGAAAAGCTGCAACCTCTCTTGCAGGAGATGCGCGTCAACCTGCGCAGCAAAC
>JANMKM010000332.1:0-5930 GCA_031372035.1 Rhodoferax sp.
GGCCGACGGCAAGAGCATCGAAGGCGCGGCGTTGGTTGGCGCGGACGGCCTGTGGAGCAAGGTGCGCGAAGCCATTGTGGGCGATGGCAAGCCTCGGGTGTCCGGCCATATTGCCTACCGCGCGGTGCTGCCGCGGGCCGAGGTTCCGGCCCATCTCTGGAGCGACGACGTGGTGCTGTGGGGCGGCGAGAAGACGCACCTGGTGCACTACCCGCTGCGCCGTGGCGAACTGTTCAACCTGGTGGCCGTGTTCCACAGCGACAAGTACGAGGAAGGCTGGAACAGTTTTGGTGATACCGGCGAGCTCAAGACGCGCTTCCGCTATGCCTGCGCGCCGGTGAAGGAACTGCTGGAGAAGATCAACACCTGGAAGATGTGGGTGCTGTGCGACCGCGAACCGGTGAAGATCTGGTCCGACCGCCGGGTCACGCTGCTGGGCGACGCCGCGCACCCCATGTTGCAGTACCTGGCGCAGGGCGCCGGCCAGGCGATCGAGGATGCAGTGGTATTGCGCGAAGCCTTGCGCTTTACCAAGGGCGACGTTGTCAAGGCCTTTCGCAAGTACCAGCAGGCACGCTACCTGCGCACCGGCCGGGTGCAGCTGACGGCCCGCTTCTACGGCGACATCTACCATGCAAGCGGCGTGCAACGGGAGCTGCGCAACCAGCTGTTCCAGAGCGGTAGCGAGTCCGCCGGCTTTGCCGGGCTGCAATGGATGTACCAGGGCATTGACCCGGCCACGGTGATTGGCAAGTAGGCCACGGCATGCACATCCTGACCGAAGCCTCCCGCCATCTGCCTGTCTATGGCGAGTTCGACGTGGTGGTGCTCGGTGGTGGGCCGGCCGGCCTGGCGGCCAGTGTTTCCGCGGCACGGCATGGCGCCCGCACCCTGCTGGTGGAGCGCTACGGCTTTCTGGGCGGCATGGGCACGGCCGGTGGCGTGACCAATTTCGCCGGCCTGTACGGAAAGCGCCAAGGCGAGATGCAGCAGCTGGTGCATGGCGTGGTGGATGAGCTGCTGCAGCGCATCGACGCATTGGGTGGGCTGAACGCGCCGCAGGACGGCATGCAGGGTCGCATCCGGGTGCGCTCCTACGACGTCTCGGCCTACAAGTGCGCCGCGGACCAGCTGCTGCAGGACAGCGGCGTGCAGCTGCTGTTCCACGCCTGGGGTGCTGCCGCCCTGCTGGATGGGAAGCGGATCACGGCGCTGGTGGTGGAGACCAAGTCCGGGCGCCAGGCTATCCGCGCCCGCCACTTCATCGACTGCTCGGGTGACGCCGATCTGGCGGCCTTTGCCGGTGTGCCCTTCGAGGTGGGCGACGGCGCCGGCAACGCGCTGTTTCCGTCCACGATGTTTCGCATCGGCCATGTGGACGCTCCGCGGGCGCTGGCGGCGGTGGGCGAGTTCAAGGCCATCAACGACCTGATGGAACAGGTGCAGCTTGCCAAGCCCGGTGTCTACCGCTTCGCCCGCAAAGGCGCGATCCTGCGGCCGCAGAAAGACACTACGCAGTGGCGCGCCAATGTGACGCAGATCCGCAATGCTGCAGGCATGGCGATGAACGGCGTGGATGCCCAGCAGCTCAGCGACGGCGAGTTGGAGGGCCGGCGCCAGATCATGGCGTTCTTCCGCTTTCTGCGCGCCGAGGTGCCGGGCTTCGAGGCCAGCGCCATCATCGAGATCGCACCGCAGGTGGGCATCCGCGAGACCCGGCGTATCCACGCCGCCTATATGCTCACCGGCGAAGACATTCTGGGCTCCAGCCGCTTTGCCGACAGCATCGGCATCAATGCCTGGCCGATGGAGATGCACAACGACGGCGAGATTGCATGGGGCTTTCCACGCGACCCGCAACGTGCCTGCAACGACCTGCCGTGGCGCATGCTGCTGCCTGTGGGCGTGGACAATCTGCTGGTCGCGGGCCGTTGTGCCGGCATGGAGCACGCGGGCCAATCGGCGGCGCGAGCCAGTGGCGCCTGCTTTGTGATGGGGCAGGCGGCTGGTACGGCGGCAGCGCTGGCAACGGTCGACCAGCGTTTGTGCGACACCGATGTGCCGGCGCTGCAACGCGTGCTGCAATCGGATGGCGCCTTCCTGGAAACCGCCTGAAGCGCACGGGCATTGGAGGTGACGATGGACCAGAGCAGCGAATCCGACCAGGGCATCCAGCAGCAACGCCGGGCCTTCTACCGCGACATTGCCGGCCAGAACCTGACGCCGCTGTGGGAGGTTCTGCACGCCCTGGTGCCACCGGCACCCAACACGCCCTGTGCGCCGGCGCTGTGGCGCTACGCCGATGTGCGGCCCTGGTTGATGCAGTCGGGCGCGCTGATCACGGCCGAGGAGGCGGTGCGCCGGGTGCTGATCCTGGAGAACCCGGCGCTGCGCGGCCAGTCGGCTATCACCCAGTCGCTCTATGCCGGTCTGCAGCTGATCCTGCCCGGTGAGATTGCGCCCAGCCACCGCCATACCCAGAGCGCACTGCGCTTCATCGTCGAGGGCACCGGTGCCTACACCGCCGTGGCCGGCGAGCGCACCACCATGCCCCCCGGCGACTTCATCATCACGCCGAGCTGGACCTACCACGACCACGGCAGCGACGCCGCAGAGCCTGTGGTCTGGCTGGACGGTCTGGACATTCCGATGATCCGCTTCCTGGACGCCGGCTTTGCCCAGAACGGTGACGTGCGTGCGCAGGCAACCACCCGTGCCGAAGGCGCCAGCTTTGCCCGTTATGGCCACAACATGGCGCCGGTGCGCGGCGACGCGCCCTTCGGCACCACTTCGCCCATCTTTAGCTATCCCTACGACCGCAGCCGGGAAGCACTGCACGCGCTGGAGCGCGATACCCCGCCGGACCCGTGGGATGGCGTCAAGCTGCGTTACCTGAACCCGCTCACGGGCGGCTCACCGATGCCGACCATGGCCACCTTCATGCAGCGCCTGCCGTCGGGTTTCGTCGGCCGGCCCTGGCGCCAGACCGATGGCGCGGTCTACAGCGTGGTGGAGGGCACCGGCGTGGCCGTGGTGGAACGTGGCGAAGAGAGCTGGCGCTTTGCTTTCGGGCCGCGCGACCACTTCGTCGTGCCGTCCTGGCACAGCCTGCGGCTGGAGTCGCAGGAGGGTTGCGTACTGTTCAGCTTTTCCGACCGGCCGGTCCACCAGGCACTCGGCGTCCACAGGGAAGAACGGCTGCAAGGCTTATGAATGCAGCACGGAGCGCTCCTGTTCTGATAGCTATCGGGTTGCTGTCGGGGTTCGCATGCGGCCCGCTTGCGCGGGCACAGGTGCCGCCCAGCGCGGCCGAAGCAGCGCAATACAGCGGCCTGCACGCCGCGGCCTGGCGCGGCGACAAGGCGGCGCTGCAGCGGCTGCTGGATGCGGGCGCCCATCGCGATGCCCGTGATGGCTACGGCCGAACTGCCCTGCACGTGGCCGCCTTTGCCGGCCAGCGCGAGGCCATCCGCGTGCTGGCTGCGGCCGGCGCCAAGCTGCAATTGCTGGAGCACGACCGCTACGACGCCGTGACCATTGCCGCGGTGGCCAATGATGAGGAGACACTGCGCACGCTGCTGGCCCTGGGCGCCAGTGCCCGGTTGACCACCAGCCGCTACGACGGCACGGCCCTGATAGCAGCCGCCCATCTCGGGCATGCCGGCGTCGTGGGCCAACTGATCGCGGCCGGTGCGCCGCTGGACCATGTGAACAACCTGCACTGGACCGCGCTGATCGAGGCTATCGTGCTGGGCGACGGCGGCCCACGGCACCAGGACGTCGTGCGACAACTGCGTGCGGCTGGCGCCAGCACGCGGCTCACCGACAGGGAAGGCCGCACGCCGCTGGCCCTGGCGCGCGGCCGCGGCTACCAGCCGATGGTTTTGCTGCTGCTGGCTGCCGGCGCCCGCTAGCGCGGCATCAGTGCGCCATGCGGGGATAGAGCATCAGCTCCGGTGCAACCTGCGCCAGCGCCAGAAAGTCGCGGTCGTTGTGTACCAGCAAGGCGCCTTGCTCCAGCGCGATGGCGGCAATCAGGCAGTCGCCGGATTTGCGGATGGTGAGGCCAGCACGTCGCGCCAGCCGATACAGCCGGGCCGCATTCTCGAATGTCTCCAGTGGGTCAAGCGGCGCCAGCATGGTCTGTGCGCCCAACACCCTTCGGGTCTGATTGAACTGGCGATCTGAGCGCACGCCCTGGAGCACCTCCAGATAGACCATCTGGGTGAGAGCCAGTTCTTCCTGTGCCTGGCGTTGCTGGACGAAGCGGATGGCATCGGTGTCGGCACCGCGCAGCCAGTCGATCCAGACCGAGGAGTCGATCAGCAGCATCGGGAAAGCGCTGCTTCAGGTTTGTTTGCGCGCACCGGTCCTTGCAGTCTTCCGCGCCGCATTGGGCGCTGCGGCACGATTGCTGACCCGCGGCTGCTCGACCCGGTTCTGCCCGACCCCTGCACCCCGCGCCCCGGGAGACTTGGGGTCGTAGTCCGGGTCTACACCGCCAATACCGAACAGGGCACTGATCGACGGGCGCTTGGCTCGCGCCACCATTTCGCGCAGGGCACGGTCCACCGCTTCACGCTTGCTGCGGGCACCGCTGAGCTGCATGGCTTCGGCAATGACCGACTCGTCGATATCGATGTTGGTGATCATGGTAAGCATTGTACAGTCTATGTACAAAAAATCAACATCCTATCTGTTGATTGTGTTTGGCGCTTCCTCAACGCGGCATCAGTGCACCGCAGTTCCAGCACTGCTCAAACCCGCCTTCCACCAGCTCGCCGCAGCTGCAATGCCAGCGCCGCTGCGGTACATGCTGCAGGTGGTGCAGCAGTTCACGGGCCCTGCTTTCCTGGTGGTGTTCGCTGATCCAGACCTCGGGCAGGCATTGGTCTGGCGGCAGTTCGCCAGCCACACCCACCAGGTACTGGCGCTGCACGCTTGCATTGATGCCTTCCACCGCCAGGGCGTCGGCCCACAGCGTGGCGATTGCCAGATTCGGGGCTTGGGTCAGGCGCAGCATGGTGCCCCAGCATAATCCCAACCCATGCCTGCAGCGCCGTCGCCGTCCCACAGTTTTGCCGATCTGCTGCAACAGAAGGCCTTCATACGGCTGTGGTGCGCCCGGATGTTCGGTGTCAGCGCCGGCCAGATGCTGATGGTGGCCGTGGGTTGGCAGATGTACGACCTGACCGGCAGCGCCTGGGACCTGGGCCTGGTCGGGCTGTACCAGTTTCTCCCCGCGCTGCTGCTGACGCTGCCTGCCGGCCATGTGGCGGACCGGGTGCACCGGGGTCGCATCGTGGCGGTCAGCCTGGCAGCCCAAACCGGGGTGACGACCTTGCTGGTGCTCTCCAGCGCTGGCTGGGGCGCACCGGGTGGCAGCCCCTGGATCTCGCGCGAGTTGTTGCTGGTGGTCTCGGTGCTGCTGGGCACCATCCGCGCCTTCCAGATGCCGGTGCAACAGGCCCTGACGCCGCTGCTGGTGCCAGCTGGCCTGCTGGCCCGGGCCACCGCCTTCAGCTCGGCCGGCATGCAAGCCGCGATCATCGGCGGCCCGGCCCTGGGCGGCCTGATTTTCCTGCTGGGTGCCACCGCCGTGTACTGCAGCTGCGTCTTGCTGTTTGCGGTAGCTGTGGTGCTGGTGCTGGGCCTGCGCTACCAGCACCAGCCACCCGTGCCAGAACCCACCACCTGGCGCACGGTGCTGGCTGGAGCCGCCTTCATCGCCCGTCACAAGGCCCTGCTGGGTGCCGCCTCGCTGGACCTGTTTGCCGTGCTGCTGGGCGGTGCCGTGGCGTTGCTGCCGATTTTTGCCCGCGACATTCTGCAGGTCGGACCCTGGGGCCTGGGCCTGCTGCGGGCCGCGCCGGCCGTGGGTGCGCTGACGATGTCCGTAGCCCTCACGCGCTGGCCGCTGGAGCGCCATG
>JANMKM010000359.1:0-1824 GCA_031372035.1 Rhodoferax sp.
TCGCGCCATTCGCGGGTTTCGTCCGGGTCCGGATCAAAGGCCGGGTTGTCTTGCATATGCCGTGTCAAGGGACTGAGTGCGCCTGTTCAAGCATCCTGCCCCCGTTGGCAGTTGCAACGGGGGCTGTGCACGCACCTATTCCTGCCATTGGGGCACGCGCTCGATAGCCGCATCAGTGCGAGTATTCATCACCGTGAGTACGGGCATGGGGACTCTGGTTCCGGGCAGTGTTGTTGCGTGTGATTATGGGCCGCACACCCTGATGGCCTGATGCCGCTGCTGCAGGGTTTACCCGTGTAGGTGAAGGGTTGTGCAGGTCATGTATGCAGCTTGAAATTGGATCGTGCACCCGCACCTCTTGTTTTTGACACCACCCACGCAAAGCCACGCCATGTTCGGACCATTCATCCATCCCCAACCCGTTGGTCGCCGCAAGCCAGTAGCCGAAATGTCAGTGAAGGTCGCGCAGCGGACTTCGATCCAGCCGGGGCATGTGCTGGAACTGTTGCAGTCGCCAGTTCCGGCGCCGGGTGCGAACGCCTCGCTACCGCTTCTTGAGAAGAAGAGTGGCCAGGACGGCGCATAGACAAGGCACAGCACACCTTGGGTTTCACGGCGTCTCCCATCGCCGCACAAAGTCCGCGGCGGGTTACGATCATTGGTATCCCCAAAAGTCAAGGAGAACACCGGATGCGTTTCACCGGCAAGGCAGCGGTCGTCACAGGCGCCGCATCCGGCATCTGCAAGGCAACGGCGTTGCGCCTGGCGGCGGAAGGTGCCATGGTGATTGCGGCCGACGTGGATGAAGCGGGCGGCGAGGCCCTGGCCGGGGCGTCGGACGGCAGGATCGTGTTCCGGCGTACCGACGTGTGCCAGGTCGAGGACATCCAGGCGCTGATGGACTTCGCCGCGCGCACAGCCGGCGGTATCGACATCCTGTTCAACAACGCGGGGGCGGGTGGCGCCCGGGAGCGCATCGACGAGATCGATGCACAGGGCTGGGACCGCACCATGGACCTGTTGCTGCGCTCCGTGGCTATGGGCATCCGCTACGCCGTGCCGCACATGCTCTCGCGCGGCGGTGGTTCCATCATCAACACGGCCAGTGTGGCGGCGCTGTCCACCGGCATGGCGCCTACCGCCTACTCGGTAGCGAAGGCCGGTGTGCTGCATCTGTCCAAGGTGGCGGCGGCCGACCTGGCGCGGCACCGCATCCGGGTCAATGCCGTCTGCCCGGGCTTCATCAAGACCAACATCTTCACATCCTCATTCGATGTCACCCAGGAGGCCAAGGACAAGGTGAACAGGATGCTGGCTGCGGCTGCTGACCAAGCGCAGCCGGTGCAACGCGGTGGCACGCCCGAGGACATTGCCGCCAGCGTGTGCTTTCTGGCCAGTGATGACGCGGCCTTCATCACCGGGACCCACATGCTGGTGGACGGTGGCATGCTGATCGGTCCCCGCCACAGCTGGGATCCGGCCACACCGGGACTGGCTGAGGCGATCCGCAAAGTGGTTGGCGTGCCCGCGGCCGGCTGAGCTACTGCGCCACGCTGCCGAATACCGCTTCGAAGGCCTGGCGCAGGTCGCTGATCAAATCCTCCGGGTGCTCCAGCCCGACCGACAGCCGGATCAGGCCCTCGCTTACGCCCGATGCCGCGCGCTGCTCGGCTGCAACACCGGAGTGGGTGGTGGATGCAGGATGGCAGACCAGGGACTCGGTGCCGCCCAGGCTGACCGCCGACTTGATCAGGTGCAGGCCATCGATGATGGCAAAGGCCTGCTTGCGACCGCCTGGCACGGTGAAGGAGAAGGTGGAGCCCG
>JANMKM010000396.1:0-7625 GCA_031372035.1 Rhodoferax sp.
ACCGCGTCGGTCGGTTCGTCGCAAGCGCCTCCCTCCGCCGTGGACAACTCTGCACCTTTTGCAACCCGCCCGAGCTCCACTTATAAATCGGGGAAAGTTGTTCAGACAACCGGAGCCACTCCTCGGTACCAAGGAGAACCCATGCTGTACATGGTGATCGAGCATTTTGCCAACGGCGACCCGGTGCCCGTCTACCGCCGCTTTCGCGACCAGGGGCGCCTGGCGCCCGAGGGTCTGCACTACGTCAGCAGTTGGGTCGACGAGAAGCTGCAGCGCTGCTACCAGGTGATGGAGACGCAGGACCCGATGCTGTTGCAGCAATGGATGGAGCGCTGGAGCGACATCGTGCGCTTTGAGGTGCACCCGGTCATCACTTCGGCCGAGGCAGCGCAACGCGTGGTGCCGCGTTTGTAATGCGCCTATACCCAATTGGCGGCGATGACTGGCACCAGAGTCGCTTGATAGTTGGGAGGCAAGGTCGTCTGCCCCAGAGCCGGTGGCGCAAAGGCAGCCATCGCATTCACCAAACTGTGAACATGGGAATCGAGCAGCATCTTTCCGTCAGAAGACTTGAATTGCTCGACATGGTGCGCGCTCCCCTGATACCAGTCGCGGATGGTCAGACTGTCGGTGGTGCCGATGAAACTGACCTCCAGGTCGTCTCCCAAATGGCGGAACCACAATTGCGCTGCCGTGACCTCTGGGCCAAACTGTGCCGTATCCACATTCCCCGGCGTCGCATCATCTTCCACGACCACGTTGGCGCCGTAATCGCGGTTGAACACGTAAGTGTCGTCGCCAGTTCCGCCTGCAAGAATGGCACTGCCGACGCTCTCTGCGGCTGCCTGGAGTTCCGCACCGTCGTCAGCTGGTGAGCTGGCCAGCAATTCAAATGGTGGCAGGTTCTCGACGGCTCCCAGTTGCAAGCCGCCATCCAGGGTATCGTTTCCGCCGTTCCCGCGGAGCTCATTGCCCGCGCCGTTGCCGCGCAATGTGTTGTTCAGGGCGTTGCCGGCACCAAGAACGGGTTGATCGCCTGCCAGGACCAGGTTTTCCACATGGGGCGGCAAGGTGTAGTCGACCAGGGACTCGATCGTATCCGTGCCCTGGTTGGCGGTTTCTACAACGGTGTCGCCAACGTCGTCCACGAAATACCTGTCGTTGCCCATGCCGCCGATCATGGTGTCCGCACCAAAGCCGCCAATGAGCACATTGTCATTGGCATTGCCTGTCAATGTGTTGTTCAGTTCGTTGCCCGTGCCAAGGGCTGCAGTACCCGTCAGAACCAGATTTTCAATATTCGGATGACCAGCAGCAATGAAATGGCTTGGCGGGGTGGCAGCTGACGCCCCCACTCCGAGCAGGGCGCCGGTGCCAGAACCGGTTGCCAGGCTGTTCACCTCAAACAGCGAGCCCAGGGAGTAATCGAAGTCGACCCAAATGCTGTCAATGCCTTCGTCGAAATCTTCGACGACAAAGTCCCACAGGCTATCCACAACATAGGTGTCATCACCACGGCCTCCAGCCATCGTATCGGCACCAGCGAGGCCGACTATGCGGTCTGCACCAGCTGTTCCGGCAAGTGAGTCTGGACCAGCCGTGCCGTAGATATCCATGGGAACGCCGGATCCCGCAACCACTGCCGTCGCCACACTGGCTACGCTTTCTGCAAAGCCAAAACCATCGATGTAGGAAGCGGCGACCCGCAGCTGCATTCCGACTTGCGTCTGGCTCAAGGCGAAGGTACTGGACACCGCACCCCAGATGTCGGTCCAGGTCGATCCCCCATTGGCTGAGGACTGCCATTGGTAGCTGATTGCGCCCAGTCCGTCCGGATCGGCTAGTGAATGGGAGGCCGCCAGTGTCTGACCCGGTACTGTCTGGCCGCTGATGATGACGCTGCCGGTTGGTGGCGAATTGGTATGGAACGAGCCCTGCACCCAGCTGTTTGTCGGATTGCTCGCAACAGCCTCCAAGGTGCCGCGGCCATCCAGAAAGCTGCCGACCGCGCGAACCAGCTTGAACCTCTGAGCCTCACCCAGGACCAAAGTACTGTTGGTCGCACCGGGAATGTCCGTCCATACCATCGGCCCCCAATTCGGATCTGGCCACATCGACTGCCATTTGTAGCTGACCGCAGTGACGCCGTCGGCGTCAGCAAGACTGTTGCTGGCGGTGAGGGTACGGCCTACCGCCGGGTCGCCAACAATGGTCACCGTCCCTGTTGGCAAGGAGTTCACCTTTTGCCTGATGTTTGCCTCAGACCACGAGTCCCCATTTGCAAACGTGACTGTTTGCACCGAAAAGTGACCGGCCGAGGTTTCGGCGAAGCTCACGCTGTCGGTAGCGGACACGGACAATTTGACTGTCGAGCCGGTACGGACGGCAGTAACGGCGCTGGACAAGATACCAGCGCCAAAAACAAGCTGATTGCTACCCTGTGTATCAACAATGGTGTCGTTGCCTCCACCAACTGAAAATCCATAGGTGTCGTTGCCGGCACCGCCGGTCAGGATATTGTTCCCGACATTGCCAGTCAACACGTTATCGCCCGCATTGCCGGTGGCATTCACGTTGCCGGTGCCGGACAGCGCAAGGTTCTCCATGTTGTTCGGGAGTGTCCGGGTCACGGTGGAGATGACCGTGTCTGTACCCTGATTGGCAGACTCCGAAATGAGGTCTCCCGTGGCGTCCACAAAATATGTATCGTCACCGGCGCCCCCGCCCATGGTGTCATTGCCTGGCCCGCCGTCCAGCGTGTCAGCGCCGTCGTAGCCCACCAATAGGTTGTTTCCAGCGTTGCCCCGGATCAAGTTGGCGGCAGCATTGCCACGACCCTCAAAATTGCCGGTTCCTTGGAGAGTCAGATTTTCAAAATTCGCACCAAGCATCCAATAGTAGGCACTGGACAAGACGGTATCGGTGCCTTCACTGTCGGCTTCAGTCATTTCCTCGTCCGTGTCGTCAACCACGTAGGTGTCGTCGCCGGTACCACCATACATTTTGTCAACTCCATCGCCACCATTGAGTGTGTCGTTGCCACCAAACCCGTACAGAGTGTCGTCGCCAAGCCCCCCCAGGATGGAATCACCACCACCCGTGCCATTGAGTACCTGGTTGCTGCTGGCGACGTCCTGGACAATTTCTGCCAGTCCCCACTCCAGCCCTTGCGCAAAGCGAATGGCCTGCAGCGGGTTGTGGGCGTGCTCCGGCCCACCGTGGAAGAACGACCTGACCGTGATCTGATCTGCAGTGCCCGCGAGGGACACCACCAGGTCGTACCCGCGGCGCAGTGTCACGACATCGTCCACCGCCACGCCAGTGCCAAATTGCAGAGTGTTGTGGTGGTTCCAGTCTGGATGGTCCTCATACGACTCGATGATGTCCTGACCGTCACCCGGTTCAAAGAATATTGTGTTGGAACCTTTCATGATTACAAGGAAATCGTTGCCAGTACCACCAACAAGTACACCGTCGTACAGATCACTGAATTGATCACCAATGAGTGTGTCGTTGCCAGAGCCTCCATCCAGCAGGGCGCTGCCAACCACACGGTCGTGTCCGCTCTCACCGTAGACAGAGTCCGCACCGCTGACGCCATGCAGATCGTCGGCGCCAGCGCCGCCACGCATCACTTCAGCCTGGCGGGTGCCGTAGATCACATCGTTGCCGGCCGTGCCCGTAAAGAACTCTGCCAGGATGCGCTCATGTGTCCAGATCTCGCCATCGGCAAACGCGAACTGCTGCACGTCATTGAAGGCGCCTTCTGGGTAGTAAAGATGTGCTGCCGAGTTGTCAAAGAACTCGGGGATGAAGATGGAGTCACCAGTCGCGTTGATGGTGATG
Organism: Rhodoferax sp.; assembly: GCA_031372035.1. Lineage (GTDB taxonomy): Bacteria > Pseudomonadota > Gammaproteobacteria > Burkholderiales > Burkholderiaceae_C > CAISIP01. The sequence continues at coordinate 3,847 of JANMKM010000396.1, forward strand.
ATCAAATTGTCCAGAACGCCATAGACACCTCGCTCCAAAACAACATCACCACGGTTGATGTTGCCGGTGAACTGGAGGGTGTTTGTCTGACCGTCAAAACTGAGGTTGCTTCCATTGATCACGTCGTGCCCGTCGCCCGGGCCAAAGAGATAGGTGTCACTACCGTTATCCCCCACCAAAGTGTCATCACCGGCCCCGCCTTGCAACACGTCGTCGTTATTGCCGCCAACCAGGGAATCCGCGCCGGTACCACCATCCAGCGTGTCGTCGCCATTGCCACCATCCAGCAGGTCCGCGCCATCACCGCCATGCAGCTCATCGCTGCCGTAGCGCCCTTCCAGGCTGTCGTTGCCCGCATAGCCCCAGATGATGTCATCGTAGGAGCCGCCGACAATCAGGTCGTTCGCCCCCGTGCCGAAATACTCCGCTTGCTGCACCACGATGCTGAAATCATCGTAGGCGCTGAGGAGCCCGGCATCGCTTGCGGTCACCCGGACACTGGTTGTGCCGGCGCCAGGTGGCCCGCCGCTGAACCTGCGGTAATCCGGATCAAAACTCAACCAGGAAGGCAAGGCGCTGCCATCCGACAACGCCGCGCCATAGGTCAGCGTGTCACCTGCATCGGGGTCGGCAAATGCCCCGACCGGCACGGTGTACGAAAAGGCAAAGCCTGAAGCCTTGAAGAATGACACGTCCTGCAGTGGTGACACCAGCACTGGGGCGTGGTTGGGGCGGGGTGCAACAACAATGTCAAAGGTGTCCCAGGCGCTGGCATTGGACGGGTCGGTCGCTCTGACTTGCACGCTGATGGTTCCAACCGCAGCAGGTGTGCCACCGAAACTGCGCGTTGCCGGATTGAAGCCCAGCCAGGCTGGCAAGGGGCTACCGTCGACCAGGGTGGCGCTGTAGCTCAGCGTATCCTCCGGGTCCGCATCGGTAAAGGCGCCGGCTGGAACCGTGTAGCTGAAAGTGGCGCTCTGGATAGCGGTTTGATCCGCCAGCGCTGTCAACAGCTGCGGCACATGGTTGGGCTCACGCACACGCAGGCCAACCAGCATGTTGATGCTGGCGCCATAGTCGTCTGTGCCACGCAGTTGCAACTGCAACGTGCCGGCGTCAGCCTGGGCGGGCGTGCCACTCAAGGTACGCGTGGCAGCATCAAAGCCCAGCCACGCAGGAACTGCAGTGCCATCTGGCATGAGCACGCTGTAACGTACCGAGTCAAGGGCATCAGTATCAATGATGGTGCCAGCCGGCACCACATAGCTGAAGCCTTCGCCGGCTCTGGCCTGCAGCGTGGGCACATTGGCCGCAACAACCGGCGCGTGATTGGTCGCCCCCAGAGCGGCCACGGCCTGGATCGCAGCCTGATCCCACACCACAGTGCTGCCGGCAAACTCGACCCGGTCGATGCGATGGTCCAAAGTGACAGTGCCGACCAGAGCGTTTGGTGCGTAATGGCCCAGAACCCGGACGGCGTCACTGCTGGCGCGCAGCCGCAGCACCAGGTCGTCACCGGCGCGCAGACCCACCACGTCGGCAACCGCAATCCCGGCACCAAAGCGCAGCACATCGGTGGCGCCCGGCAGTGCCGCATTGGCAGCATCACTCAGAAAATCGGTGTTGTCGATGGAGTCACTGCCATCTGCGCGGTTGAACACATACTGGTCGTTGCCTGCGCCGCCCTGCAGGTAATCGTTGCCCGCGCCGCCCGCGAGAACATTGCCGCCGGCATTGCCGACCAGGCTGTTGCCGAGGCCATTACCGCTCAGGTTGATGGCTGCGCTGCCACTGGCTTGCACGCTCTCCACATTCTCAGCCAGCGTCAGCGTGACGGCGGTGACAACGCTGTCCATGCCTTCGCCAGCAGCTTCAATGACCTGGTCGTCCGCGCTGTCCACGACATAGACGTCATCGCCTGCACCGCCGGAGAGCGAGTCAGCACCGCCACCGCCGGACAACTGGTCATTGCCATCACCGCCAAACAAGGCGTTCGCGGCGGCGTTGCCAAAAAGCAGGTTGTCAAGCTCGTTGCCCGTCCCGTCGATGGTTCGGTTTCCTGTCAGCGTCAGGTTCTCAAGGTTGGCACCAAGGCTGAAACTGACACTTGACTCCACGGCGTCAATGCTGCCAGCTGTGCCGGCGTTCGCAGGCACACCCTCTCCACCGCCCAGGAAGGACATGCTGTCATTGCCATCACTGTCGGCCTCGAACACGACATCGCCAGCGTCATCCACCAGGTACTGGTCGGCGCCCTCGCCGCCTTCCATGTAGTCGGCCCCCGTGCCGCCAATCAGCGTGTCGTTGCCGCTGCCACCGATGAGGATGTCGTCCGCAGCACCGCCATCCAGATAGTCGTTGCCGTCCTCACCGTCCAGGTAATCTTCCCCTTGGAAGGCCGAGGCAACAATGCTCAAGTCGTCGTCGCCCAGCAGGCTGTCATTGCCGATGCCGCCGTACAGGATGTCGTCTTTGCCGCCGCCGAGCAGCACATCGTTGCCGTCACCACCGTCCAGGTAGTCGCTGCCATTGAACTCGCCGCCCAGAGCTGCGTCGTGTTCATCGCCGACCAACTGGTCATTGCCAATGCCGCCGTACAGGTCGTCATCGCCACCGCCGCCAAACAGCAGGTCGTCACCCTCATCGCCGTACAGATAGTCGTTGCCCCACATCAGCGCGTTGTGCGTCGGCACGGTGACACTGACGGCACTGGTGTCGCCCCACAGGATGTCGTTGTTGGCGCCGCCATACAGCGTGTCGTCCCTGGCTCCGCCCTCGATGGTGTCATTGCCATCTCCACCATCAAGGTAGTCGTTGCCGTGGTAGGTCAGCGCCAGGTAGGTGGCGTCGCCCGTCAATCCTGCGCCGTCACCCCACATGGCGTCGTTGTCGGCGCCGCCATACACCGCGTCATCGCCGCCACCGCCCTGCAGGTTGTCGCTGCCGGCGCCACCGTCCACAAAGTCGTCGCCATGAAACGCGCCCGCCACGCTGTTGAAGTGCCCCACGGTTACGGTGCCGTCAGCATGGATGGTGTCATTGCCGCCGCCACCCTCCAACACGTCGTTGCCAGCCAGGCCTTCGATCATGTCGTCGCCAGCGCCGCCAAGCACGTGGTCGTCGCCGGCACTGGCCAGCACCACGTCGTTGCCGACCCCGGCGTCGACGAAATCACCGTCGGCGCCGACCGGCACGTCCCACCCGTCCACCACCACGCTGAGCGCGTCACCAGCGGTTGCCAAGCGGTAGGCTCCCCACAGCGGCCCTTGGCTGAGCACTTGCGCGGCCGAAGGAGGGGCCCAGCTGTCGCCAGGCCCGTAACGCTGTGCCACTGTCAGGCTGCCGCTGGAGGTGATGTAGTCGTTGCCCGTGCCACCATAGATCTTGTCGTTGCCGGTGCCGCCAGCTATCAGGTCATCACCGTCGCCGCCCTGGATCTCGTCGTTGCCAGCGCCGCCATCCAAGGCGTCGTTGCCGCCTTTGCCGTCGATGCTGTCATTGAAGCTGCCGGCTGCGGCGTAGATCACGTCGCCAAAGTTCTGCTGCCCAGTGCCGCCATTCAAAACCCCGGTGGTTGTGTTCCAGGTTGTGCTGCCCCAGTCGTAGTGCTCATCGCTGCCGCCGTCACCACCGGGCGCAAGCGCGGCGCGCTGGTCACCGTTGTAGGTACGGGTAACGGGGCCGGCGTCGTGCAGATTCACGCCCCAGGCGTTGCTGGTGGCGTTGCTGCTTGCACCGGCGAAGCTGGCACTCAACTGCAGGTTGCCGTCAGCCGCGCC
>JANMKM010000413.1:0-5054 GCA_031372035.1 Rhodoferax sp.
TGCGCGACATGATGCCGTGGATCAAGAAAAACAAGCTTGTTGACCAAACCCGCAACTAGCGGGTGGTCAAACCCGCCGCTATGGATTCAGTAGCTCCGGGTGCTTGTTTTATGAGCTCTGGAGGGCATTTTTATGCATGACGGTGACCAATCCGGCTATGACCAGCTGGAAACGGCGGTGGCGCCAAAACGGCGCAAGGGACTCTATGTCCTGCCCAATCTTTTCACGCTGGCGGCGCTGTTTGGAGGCTTCTATGCCATCGTGATGGCGGTGAACGGTCACTTTGATCTGGCGGCTGTGGGCGTTTTCTGCGCCATGGTGCTGGACAGCCTGGACGGCCGGGTGGCACGCATGACCAATACCCAGAGTGCTTTTGGTGAGCAGATGGACTCATTGTCGGACATGGTCTCATTCGGCGCGGCTCCGGCAGTGATCTCCTATGTCTGGGCGCTCAAGGGGCTGGGGCGTTGGGGCTGGTTTGCCGCGTTCGTGTACTGTGCCTGTGCCGCGTTGCGGCTGGCGCGATTCAATGTCAATACGGCTGTTGTCGACAAGCGCTATTTCCAGGGCCTACCCTCGCCCGCGGCGGCGGCCCTGGTTGCGGGCTTCATCTGGCTCATGACGGACTTGGGTGTCAGCGGTCCAAGCGTGCAATGGCCGATGTTTGCCCTGACCCTTTACTCCGGCTTGACCATGGTGACCAATGTGCCGTTCTACAGCTTCAAAGACGTAAGCATGAAACGCAGTGTGCCGTTTGCCGTGATTGTGTTGATTGCGTTGGGCATCGCCGTCATCAATATCGACCCACCTACCGTCATGTTCGGCATGTTTGTGATCTACGGTGTCAGTGGCTATGTCATTTATGGCTGGCGTAAGGCCAAGGGCGTGCAGACCAGCGTCATCAGCACTTCGACCCAGGAACCGGAAGAGCGTGGCCTGCATTGATGTCCGCGCACAGTTCCAGGCGCCCCGCAGGTGGTGTGGTACATTGACGCCATGAATTTGATTTCGCTAGCGCTACTGCTAACGCCACACGGGCGGATTCGGTAGCGCGCGCACCATTTCCAGTCAAAGGCCCGTCAGCATGCGCGACGGGCCTTTTTCTTTGGGCGCAACAGTTTTCACTTCCACCAGGAGCATTTACATGGCCGAGAAATTGATCATTTTTGACACCACCTTGCGCGATGGCGAACAGTCGCCCGGCGCATCCATGACACGCGATGAAAAGCTGAGGATCGCGCGCCAGCTTGAACGTCTGAAGGTCGACGTCATCGAGGCTGGCTTTGCCGCCAGCTCCAATGGAGACTTCGAGGCGGTGCAGGCGATTGCCAACAGCATCAAGGATTCCACGGTGTGCTCTTTGTCCAGGGCCAATGACCGCGACATCGCCCGGGCCGCCGATGCGCTCAAGGGTGCGGCCAACCCCCGCATCCACACTTTCATTGCAACTTCAGCATTGCACATGGAGAAGAAACTCCGAATGACGCCGGACGAGGTTTTTGAGCAGGCTCGGCTATCAGTGCGTTTCGCACGCAACCTCGTGGCCGACGTGGAGTTCAGCCCCGAGGATGGGTACCGCAGCAACGTGGATTTTCTGTGCCGTGTGCTGGAGGCCGCCATCAAGGAGGGCGCTACCACGCTCAATATTCCGGACACCGTTGGCTATGCCATACCGGAGCTTTACGGGCAGTTCATCAAGACCTTGCGAGAGCGCATTCCCAACTCGGACAAGGCCATTTGGTCGGTGCATTGCCACAATGACCTTGGTATGGCCGTCGCCAACTCCTTGGCGGGTGTCAAGATTGGCGGAGCCCGCCAAGTGGAGTGCACCATCAACGGTTTGGGCGAGCGCGCCGGCAATTGCAGCCTTGAGGAAGTCGTCATGGCGGTCAAGACCCGGCGTGACTATTTTGGGCTGGATCTGGGGATCGATACTCATCACATCCTTGCCGCTAGCCGGATGGTCAGTCAGACCACGGGCTTCGTCGTGCAACCCAACAAGGCGGTAGTGGGCGCCAATGCTTTCGCGCATGCTTCCGGCATTCACCAGGACGGTGTGCTCAAGGCCCGCGATACCTACGAGATCATGCGTGCCGAGGATGTGGGCTGGAGTGCCAACAAGATTGTTCTAGGCAAGCTCAGCGGGCGCAACGCATTCAAGCAGCGGTTGGTCGATCTCGGCGTGCAGATGGATAGCGAAAGCGATATGAACGCGGCGTTCGTGCACTTCAAGGAGTTGGCTGATCGCAAGAGTGAGATTTTTGATGAGGACATCCTTGCCTTGGTCAGCAATGAAAGCATCGCCCATGACAATGAGCAATACGGATTTGTGTCGCTGGCACAACACAGCGAGACTGGGGCACGTCCGCAGGCAACCATTGTTTTCACGGTTGAAGGTCGGCAGTACACCAGTTCATCCGACGGCAACGGACCCGTGGACGCCTCGCTCAAGGCCATCGAAGCGGAAGTGCACAGCGGCGCCGAGATGGTGCTGTATTCGGTCAACGCCATCAGCGGGTCGACCGAAAGCCAGGGGGAGGTGACTGTGCGTTTGCAGAACAGTGGGCGGGTGGTGAACGGTGTGGGCGCTGACCCGGATATCGTGGTTGCATCAGCCAAGGCCTATTTGAGCGCCCTCAACAAGTTGCAGAGCAAAGCTGATCGAGTGGCTGCACAAGGCTAGGGTAAACGCGAGGTTTTCGAGAAATTATCGAGATAAGCCGCGCAAGTATTTGATTCATACACGGTTTTCTGTATAAACTCCAAGTTGGGTCAAATCCATGGAGGCTGCCGGATGACAAGTCGTTGGGGAATGATGCCGCTGATACTGCGTTCGCAAGCTGTTGGTACTGCATTGGTGCTGTCAATCGGTGTCCTGGGTTGGTCTGCGGCCTACGCTGGTGAGGTTGCGACCGACGGCGGGCGAGCGGCAAAGAGCGGCGTAACTGCGAAGCGGCAGGTCGCGCGTTCTTCCGCTGTTCCCAAACGCAAGATCGCCCGAGCAGCGGTGGTCGCTGCGAGACCTTCCTTCGGTGAAGTGGCCGGCCTGCATGGCGGGCATGATGCTCTGGATCTGAAGTCCAGCGTGGCTTTGGTTGTCGACCAGGACACGCAGGAGGTCCTGTACAGCAAGAACGAGAAGGCAGTCTTGCCGATAGCCTCATTGACCAAGCTCATGACGGGTTTGGTGGTCAGTGAGGCTCATTTGCCGATGGACGCGATGATCACCATCACCCAGGGTGATGTTGACACTGAGAAGGGGAGCCGCTCGCGCCTGCGTGTGGGGACAGAACTCAGCCGCGCCGAATTGCTGCATCTGGCCCTGATGTCCAGCGAGAATCGTGCAGCCAATGCCTTGGGTCGTACCTACCCTGGCGGCCTGGCTGTGTTTGTGGGACTGATGAATGCCAAGGCCCGCGAACTTGGGATGCGCGACACCAACTACGTGGAGCCAACAGGCTTGTCGAGCCGCAACCAATCCAGTGCCCGAGACCTCGCGGTGCTTGTAAATGCAGCTTATGGGGATCCGGCACTACGTGAGTTCAGCACATCGCCCGGACATCAGGTCGCTGTGGGCAACAGGACGTTGCAATTCACCAACACGAACCGGCTGGTGAAGAACCCTTCATGGGACATCGGTTTGCAGAAGACGGGATATATTTCCGAAGCTGGCCGCTGCCTTGTAATGCAGACGAAGGTGGCGGGACGCAAGTTGATCATGGTATTCCTGGATTCGGCGGGCAAGCTCAGCCGCTTGGGCGATGCTGAACGGGTGCGCCGCTGGGTTGAATCCGTTCCGGCTGCGCTGCCAGTGATCAAGCCCATGGCGGGCTTGGCATCGACTGTTCCCGGCAAGTCCTAGCCAATTCAGCCGGTGTTAGCGCCCTGATGGCCCAGGGTGTGTGAGATTTCCCGGGTTGTTGCTACCAATTTGGGTAGCCAGTTCTCTTCCAGTCTGCCGGTGGGTGCTGAAATGGAGAGCCCGCCCACCAGCTTGTCCTGGTCGTCGTAGATGCCGGCCGCCATGCAGCGTACGCCCAATTCCAATTCTTCGTTGTCGTGTGCGTGGCCGGATTGGCGCACCTTGGACAGTTCGCGCTCCAGGTTCGGCAGTTGCGTGATGCTGTTCTTGGTGTGGCCGCTCAAACCGGTGCGTGCAGCGTAGGCCCGAATCTTCTGAGCATCATCGGCTGCCAGGAACAGCTTGCCGACTGAAGTCAGATGCAGTGGCGCTCGACCACCGATAGCACGCACCACCTGCATCCCGGAGCGTTCGCTATATGCCCGTTCAATGTAGATAATTTCGTCGCCCTGGCGCACACTGAGGTTGACGGGCTGCTGGATCAACTTGTGCAGATCACGCATCGGTTGCAGCGCGGCGTCGCGTACATTCAGGCGACTCTTTACGAGGTTCCCCTATTCCAGCAGGCGCATGCCAAGGCGATAGCTGCCCGGATGCGGCCGATCCACAAAGCGCCCACTGGCCAGGTCGTTCAATATCCGGTGTGCGGTGGACGGGTGCAGCCCCGAGCGCTCGCTGATCTCCTTCAACGATATGGCATCTTCGCGCGATGCCAACACATCCATCAACGTGAATATGCGCTCAATGACCTGCACTGTCGGCGGTGTTGCCACATGGGGATCCACTTTCCTCAAGTCCATCTCCTAGAGTGCCATTGTCTGGCCATTGTCGATCAGCGTCCGGCTCGCATCACGCTACCAGCGAACTCAAACCCGGTCCAACAGCGTCTCCGGAATAGGTGCCGACCAGGCGCCCGCCTGGTAGATCTGCAAGGGTCTGAACCGCGACTTGTAGTTCATCTTCTGGCTGGCGTTGATCCAGTAGCCCAGATAGACGTGAGCCAGGTGCAACTGCCGTGCCTGCTCGATTTGCCAAAGCACGCTGTAGGTTCCGTAGCTGGCTTTCGCCTGCGGCTCATAAAAGGTGTAGACCGCCGAAATACCGTCTTCCAGCACATCCAGGATAGATACCATCTTCAAAGTACCTGGCGTGTCGTCAACCGTGGGCTCACGAAACTCCACCAGGCGGGAGT
>JANMKM010000718.1:0-8025 GCA_031372035.1 Rhodoferax sp.
AGCCCTCCATGCGCGAGAAGCTGCGCGGAATGGCCCGGTCCGACATCGCCCACATGATGGTGTGGGTGCTCTCCGGCACCAAAGAGATGAAGTCCCAGAAGGTGTCGTGGGCCGAAGATGCCTGCGGTATCTCGTTGTGCGGCTCGGGCTTGACGGCGTGGATCAGGTCCGGGAACTTGATCGCGTCCTGGATGAAGAACACCGGCACGTTGTTGCCCACCAGGTCGAAGTTGCCCTCGTCGGTGTAGAAGCGCACCGAGAAGCCGCGCACATCGCGCGCCGTGTCGGCCGAGCCGCGGGAGCCGGCCACGGTGGAGAAGCGCACGAACACCGGCGTGGTCAGCTTCGGGTTCTGCAGGAAGCCGGCTTTGGTGTACCTGGCCATCGACCCATGCAGCTCGAACACCCCATGCGCGCCGGCGCCGCGCGCATGCACCACGCGCTCGGGTATGCGCTCGTGGTCGAAGTGCATGATCTTCTCGCGCAGGATGTGGTCTTCCAGCAGCGTCGGGCCACGCGGCCCGGCATGCAGCGAGTTCTGGTTGTCGCTGACGCGCAGACCCTGGTTGGTGGTCAGCGTGGTGCCTGCCTCGCGTGCCAGCATGCCGGCCGCCTGGCTTGAACGGTTCGCGTCTGCGGGCGTCGGCGCCAGGCCGGTGATGGGGACTGCGGCAGGACGGGTGGTTTTGCTCTTGGCCAAGATGCGCCTTTCGAAAGTGGACGGATAGTGAACTGATCAACGCACGAACAGGGCGATCAGGCGCCCGGTTGGGTGCGTGCGATGTCGGCGACAGGCGCGGGCGCCGCGCGCTCGCGCACCAGGTCATTGGCGCTGACAGAAATGGATGTAGGCACCCAAGGCTCCTGTTCATTCCTGGTGGGCTGCAGCCCCGGTGGCTGTAGGAGAACTGCGGGCCTCAGGCGCCGGTCGAAAACCGGTTTGCGCGTGCTGCGACCCAGCGCGCCAGCGCCAAGATGTCCGCGCCATACTTGCGTTGGAACAGCACGATCACCTCGTCAGCCACCGCCGCACTATCACGGCTTCGGCAGGCACTGAGAACCGCCATGAATTCGGCATCGGTCGGACTGGCAACAGTGGCCCGTTGCCTGCAGCGCTGGGCGTGAAATAAGGGCGGGCTGCTGATCATGAAGGCCGACGATAGCCAGGCCCGCCAAAGGTGTCTGTGCGCTTGCGAACAGACGGTCCCCAAGGGCGCCGGCACGATGCAACGCATGGCTTACACCCAGCTGGCAGGCGCCACAACGCTGCAGCTGAATCAACTCACGCAAGTGCTGACGGATCTGCGTGACAGCCTGGGCAAGTTGTCTGTCGCGATGTCAAGCCGTCAAACCCGTAGGTGACACCCGGGGCAGCAGGCGGTTGTATTCGTCCCGCACCACGGCATAGCACTCACAGCTCTGCTTCTCCACACCTTTGCGGTCGATAACCCTGATGGTGCCCTTGGCATAGTTGATGAGCCCTGCCCGCTGCAACTTGCGCGCGCCTTCGCGCATCGTTTCGCCGTCGGTTCCCAGCATGTTGGCGATCAACTGCTTGGTCATTGTCAGCTCGTTGCCCTCGCGCCGGTCCAGCGTCAGCAGCAGCCAGCGGCACAGCTGCTGGTTCAGGGTGTGGTGCTTGTTGCAGGCCGCCGACTGTGTCATCTGTGTAATCAGCGCCTGGGCATAGCGCAGAAACAGATGCAGGACCTGTTTGGAGCGTTCAAACTCCCGCTGGACCAGTTCCGCCTTCACCCGAAAGCCCTTGCCGGCGTTCTGGACCAGGGCCCGACTCGGCGTGGAGCCTCCGCCCATGAACAGCGAGACACCCACCAGCCCGTCGTTGCCAACCAGCGCAATCTCGGCCGAGTCGCCGTTGTGCATCACGTAGAGCAGCGAGACCACGGCCGTGGTGGGAAAGTACACATGGCTCAGGGTGGTGCCGGCTTCATACAGAACCTGGCCCAGAGGCATGTCAACCGCCTCCAGGTGGGGTAGCCAGCGACTCCATTCCGCCTGCGGCAGCGCTGCGAGCAACTGGTTGGCTTTGGCTTGTGCCTTGATATTCATGACCAGGTTTTACGGGCTCCAGGTTCTGGCGTCTGTGCGCTAGAGCACAAGCTGACTGGCGGCTGTGCCCAGTGCCGCGTGTCCACTTCCGCCCCGGATGTTCGGCGGCGTACAGACGATGCCATCGGGAGTCGGCACGATGCCATTCCTATGCACCACATCACCACACCCGACAAGACCACGCTGTACGTCAAGGACTGGGGCGCCGGCGACCCGGTGATCCTGCTCTCGGGCTGGCCGCTGAGTGCCGACAGCTGGGATGATCAGGCCTTGGTCATTGCCGCGGTCGGGCATCGCGTGATTGCCTATGACCGGCGCGGCTTCGGCCGCTCGTCGCAGCCCTGGAGCGGCTACGACTACGACACGCTGGCCGACGACCTGGCCACGGTCATCCAGCAGACCGGTGCCCAGAACGCCACGCTGGTCGGGTTCTCGATGGGCGGCGGCGAGGTGGCACGCTACATGTCGCGCCACGGCGGCAAGTCGGTGATGAAGGCGGCACTGATCTCATCGGTGGTGCCCTGCATGCTGAAGTCGGCGGACAACCCCGAGGGCACCGAGCAGGCCGTGTTCGACGACATGGCCAGCCAGATGCGGTCCGATCGGGCGCATTTTTTTGCCGGCTTCTTCAAGGGTTTCTTCGGTGTCGAGTTGCTGTCGCATCCGGTCAGCGCGGAGCTGATCGACTGGGCGCGCAGCCAGGCGATGCTGGCCAGCCTGCGTGCCACGCTGGAGTGCGCCAAGTCGTTTGCTTCCACCGACTTTCGTGGCGACCTGCCGGCCTTTGGCGTACCCACGCTCATCATCCATGGCACGGCCGACAAGACCGTGCCGATTGCGGCCTCGGCCCGGGCTGCGCACGCCGGCATCGCCAACTCGACGCTGCTGGAATACGAGGGTGCACCGCACGGCCTGTTCGCCACCGAGAAGCAGCGCCTGAGCGCGGACCTGCTCGCGTTCATCCGCGGGCAGGTGTAAGGGATCATCCGCCCGACGGACGCGGCTTGCCACCGGGACCGGGAACCAATCGGGCGCGAAGCTCGGCGTCCAGCCCGGGTGTCGCTCGCATGTCGGTATCGACCATGCCGGCGTCAATGTCACGCTTGGCCTGGACCATCACGGGGTCGGGTGCCGCGGCAACTGCGGGAGTCGATTCGTCTCTTTCGTGCGGCAGCGCCAAGCCACCGGCTGGCCGCGTTTTACCCTTGTTACCGCGCCGTGGCGTGGCTGTACGCCGCCCGACCGGATTTCGTGATTGCGGGTTCACCGGCATGTGACAGGGCCTGTCGCGCGATCAGTCTCAGGGTCGTCCGGGACGAGGGGAGGCCCGGGCCCCTGGTCGGGCTCTACCGGCGGCAAGCCGGGCTCGAACTCTTCCGGAACGTCGGTATGGAAGGGATCCGGGTGGCAGAGGCGGGGGCGGGGGCGGGCCATGGTGCACTTCTGGAGGACTTGGAACACGATTTTTGCGCCGGCGTTCGGCCGCGTCTGTGCGGCTACGCACACGATGAGGGTGCTGGCCCGCTGTCATACTGTGCCATGAGCGCACCTTCGGCATCCGGCATTCCCGCTGGCGCGGCCACCTCGGTCCGGGTGGTCGGCGTGGGGGCCTCGGCCGGCGGGCTGGCCGTGATCGAGCAGTTCCTGGCCTGCGTACCCCCTGCCAGTGGCCTGGCCTTTGTGGTGGTGCAACACCTGGATCCGACGCACAAGGCCATGCTGGTCGAGCTGCTGGGACGCAACATCGCCATGCCGGTATTCGAAGCCACCGAGGCGATGCGCGTGGAGCCGGATGTGGTTTATGTCATTCCCCCGAACCGCGACTTGACGCTGGCAGCAGGCTTCTTGCGCCTGGAGCTGCCGGCACAGCCACGTGGCTTGCGGCTGCCCATTGATCTGCTGTTCTCCTCGCTGGCACGTGAGCAGGGCGAGCGCGCCGTCGGCGTGGTGTTGTCGGGCATGGGCTCCGACGGCACGCTGGGTTTACAGGCCATCAAGTCGCAAGGCGGCCTGACCTTGGCGCAGTCGCCCGAGTCGGCGCAATTCAACTCGATGCCCGCGAGCGCCATCGCCGCCGGCTGCGTCGATATTGTCGCTCTGGCCGCCGAGCTGCCAGCGCACATCCTGCGCGTCACGGCCGAGCAGGCAGCCCCGCCGCTGCCCGAAGGCGGCGATGAGAGCAATGCGTACGCGCTGGCCTCGATCCTGCGACTGCTGCACGAGCGCAGCAAACACGATCTCTCGGACTACAAGCCAACCACGCTGCACCGGCGCATCCAGCGCCGCATGAGCGTGCACGGCCTGGCCAGCAAGGCCGCCTACGAAGGCTTCGTCAGACAGAACCCGCAAGAGCTGGACCTGCTGTTCAAGGAGATGCTGATCGGCGTGACCAGTTTCTGCCGCGACCCCGAAGTCTGGCAGGAGCTCAAGGAGTCGGTATTGCCCGTGCTGCTGGCGCGCGGCGCCGAGGGCAGCCGGTTGCGCGCCTGGGTGGTGGGCTGCTCCACGGGCGAAGAGGCCTACTCGCTGGCCATGCTGTTCGCGGAACTTTTGGCCGACTTGCCTGCCACCGGCGCCCGGTCGATCCAGATTTTTGCCAGCGACCTGAATGGCGACGCCATCAGCGTCGCCCGCAAGGGCCGCTACCCGGCAAAGATCGCGGCCGACATGGACGCAGCCCGGCTGGCGCGATTCTTCTCGGTCCAGGGCGATGGCTACCTGATCAACAAGCAGATTCGCGAGATGGTGCTGTTTGCACAGCACGACGTGATCCTGGACCCGCCCTTCACCAAGCTGGACCTGCTGTGCTGCCGCAACCTATTGATCTACTTCAACGCCACCCTGCAAAAGCGCTTGATGCCACTGTTCAGCTACAGCCTGCGCCCGGGCGGTGCGTTGCTGTTGGGGGGTTCCGAGACCGTCGGCAGCTCGTGCACACTGTTCACGCCACTGAGCCAGAAATCGCGGCTTTACTGGCGCAGCGAAAATGCAGTCAACGCCCGCTCGGTCGAATTTCCCATCATCCCTCGCCTGCCTGCGAGAAGGCAAGCCAAGGAGCCGCAAGTGCCGCAACCGCCCACCCTAGCCGCCAACCTGCAAACCCATGCAGAACAGGCGCTGCTGCAGGAGTTCACCCCGGCAGCGGTGCTGGTCAACGAGCAGGGCGATGTGGTCTACATCAGCGGCAGTGTGGGCAGATACCTGGAACCCGCTTCAGGCAAGGCCAACTGGAATATCCATGTGATGGCCAGGCCGGCCATCCGGGCGCAGATCGCCGGGGCGCTGCGGCAGGCGCTGCAGGAGCGCGGCAGCGTCGAGTTGCGAAACCTGCGCCTGGGCGACGACGCCCAGGTCACGCTGAACGTGACGGTCCGGGCCATGCAGGAGCCGAAGTCACTGGCCGGGTTGGTGATGATCATCTTTCGTGACGTTGTCGAGCAGCCCAAACGCCGGCGCGGTCGAACTGCGGGCGTTGTTGACGCGGCGACGGCCGAAGAACTGCAGCGCTGCAAGGACGAGATCCATGCCTTGCGCCAGGAAATGGGCGCATCGGCAGAAGAATTGCAGGCGGCCAACGAAGAGTTGCAGTCCACCAATGAGGAACTGCAGTCGGCCAATGAAGAGCTGACCACATCCAAGGAAGAGTCGCAGTCCATGAATGAGGAGTTGCAGACGCTCAACGGTGAACTGCAATCCAAGCTCGACGACCTGGCGCTGGCACAGAGCGACATGCAGAACCTGCTCAACAGCACCGACAACGCCACCCTGTTTCTGGACAGCGCCTTGAATGTGCGGCGCTTCACCGACAAGATCACCCGCATCATCCACATGCGAGAGAGCGACATCGGCAGACCCCTGACCGACCTGGCCAGTACGCTGAACTACCCGCAACTCAACGACGATGCCCGGGAGACGCTGCGCACCTTGACATTCATCGAAAAGCAGATCGCCACTTCGGACGGCTTGTGGTTCCTGGTGCGGATCAAGCCCTACCGCACGCTGGCCAATGTGATCCAGGGCGTGGTGATAACCTTGATCGACATCACCGCGGCCAAGGAACTTGAATCCCGTTTGCGCAAGGCCTAGGGACCCGTTTTCGCACGCTCACCTCATACCCAACCGACAGGAGTTCTCATGGCCCATGCAGTTGAACTGACCGACGACCGCACACAGTTGCGCCAGCTTGCCATGACGCAATTGGCGTTCAGTGCCCGGCGCGAACCCCAGCCCTCCGGCATGTCGGAGGCGTTGACGGTGCTGCACCGGCTGGCTTCATCGCCAGCGACCGCAGGCGACGCGCTGGCGTTGCTGCACGAACTGCAGGTGCACCAGGTGGAGCTCGAGTTGCAGCAGGAGGAACTGGGTAGCTCACGCGCCGAGCTCGAAACGGCGCTGATCCGGCAGACAGCGCTGGTCGATCGCTCGCCCGCGGGTTTGATGACCGTTGATGCACGAACCGTGTTGTGCGAGGTCAATCCAGCCGGTGCGCGCCTGCTGGGTGCCAGCCCCGAAGAACTGCTGGGTCGGCCGCTGGCCAGCTTGCTCTCGGTGGCCAGCGCCAGCGCTTTGCACGCCCAGCTGGCACGCTCACTGGATGGCCAGGTGCCCGAGACCTGCAGACTGCAGCTGCTGCCGCTTTCGGGCCGGCCCGAGACGGTGTACGCCAGTGCCGGCAACGACACGGTACCGGGCCGCTTCCTGCTGGTGCTGTTGGCAGCCGATGTTACCGGTACTTGACCACGGGGCAACACCCAAGGCTACGCCGCATGGGCCCGGCCGGCTCCGTCCGCAAACGCACAGACCAACCTGGCACCAGGCCCTATCTTCACCATGGACCCAATCTTGTACGCGCGCTCTGAGCCGAAATGCGGTGCGCAAGGCTGGGGCCACCGAACCAGCCCATGTACAGCCCTCAACTCGACCTTGCCCCAGACTGCGAACACCCGCATGCATCGGCGCCAGGCCAGCCCGGCAACCGGCTGCTGTCAGCGCTGCCGCAGGGCGCACAGCAACGCTGGCTGCCCTGGCTCGACCTGGTGCCGCTGGCACCGGGCCAGGTACTGTACGAGCCGGGTTGCAAGCTGGGCCATGTGTACTTCCCCACGTCCGCCATCGTCTCCCTGCTATATGTGCTGGAGAACGGCGCCTCGGCCGAGATTGCCGTTGTCGGCAACGAGGGCATGGTCGGCATCGCGCTGTTCATGGGCGGCGACTCGACCACCAGCCGCGCAGTGGTGCAATGTGCTGGCCATGGCTACCGCCTGAGCGCGCACATCCTGAAAGCAGAATTTGATGCTGTGGGCAGCCCGGTGCAGCAGCTGTTGCTGCTCTACACCCAGGCGCTGATCACGCAGATGGCGCAAATCGCAGTCTGCAACCGGCACCACGCGCTGGAGCAGCAGTTGTGCCGCTGGCTGCTGCTGCACCTGGACCGCCGCGAAAACGCCGACATCGTCATGACACACGAGCAGATCGCCAATATGCTGGGCGTGCGGCGCGAGACCGTGACCGCGAACGCCTACCGGCTGCAGTCTGCAGGGCTGATCCACTATGCGCGTGGCCACATCACGGTGCTGGACCGGGAGCGCCTGGAGCGGCGTGCCTGCGAATGCTACGAGGTGGTGAAGAGCGAGTACGCCCGTCTGCTGCCAACACAGCGGCGCACCTGACCCGGTGCGCGGACAGGCAGTCCTGTCAAGCCATGGACAGCAACGACCGCTACTTGTTTGCGTGATAGGTGCGGATGGTCCGTACCAACGGAAAAGTTGCCACAACCAGAACTGCGCCGCCAAGTGCCAGTGGCAGCAAAGAGTCCATGGCGTCCGTCATCCAGGCACCGGCCATGGTGCAGACCAGGCCGGCCAGATACTGGCGTGCGGGTTTTCCTGACAACAGCGACATGAGAAGGACCTGTTCCTTTTGAAGAGACAGTTTCAGTCTACCGATCGTGCCGCC
>JANMKM010000471.1:0-1676 GCA_031372035.1 Rhodoferax sp.
GCGGGCACCGAGTCGGCGTCGCCGCGGATCCAGACAAACAAGCGGATCAGCCACAGGTGGCGCTGCACCAGCCCGGCTTGCGGATCGAGTCCGTCAAGCAGTGCAGGCAGGTCGTGCATGGGCAATTCGGTACTGCCCCGCCCCGCTCAGTGCAGGGTGCGCGGGCCGTCGCCGGAACTCAGCGCGTCCAGCACGAACATCGGTATGTCGGTATCAAACTTCTCGCCGTCTTCGGCCACACAGAAAAAGCTGCCGTGCATGGTGCCGGTCGGGGTGCGCAGCCGTGTCCCACTGGTGTATTCGAAAGCGTCGCCCGGTTTGAGCAGGGGTTGCTGACCGACCACGCCCAGTCCCTTGACCTTCTCGGTGTGACCGGCGGCATCATTGACATTCCAGCTGCGTGAAATCAGCTGCGCCGTGACTTCGCCCACGTTGGTGATCGTGATGGTGTAGGCGAATACGAACAGGCCCTGGGCCGGAGCCGATTGCTCCGCCAGGTAACGTGGCTGCACTTCAACGCGAAACTGGTACTTGGCCATGGTGCGATGCTACCTGCGAAAATATGGCTATTGTCTGTGCCCCGATGGAAGCTCCTCCCATGACCCGAACCTTTCGCATTGCGCCTTCGATTCTGGCTGCCGACTTTGCCCGGCTCGGGGAGGAAGTCACAAATGTGATTGCTGCCGGGGCTGACTGGATCCATTTTGACGTCATGGACAACCATTACGTGCCGAACCTGAGCTTTGGCCCGATGGTTTGCTCGGCTTTGCGGCCGCACGCCAGGACAGCTGCCGGCGCTCGGGTGCCCATTGACGTGCACCTGATGGTGCAACCGGTGGACACATTGGCGCAGGCATTTGCCCAGGCCGGGGGGGATCTGATCAGTTTCCATCCGGATGCCAGCACCCACGTGCATCGCAGCATCCAGGCCATCAAGGCCGCCGGATGTCAGGTGGGGCTGGTATTCAATCCGGCCGAGTCCTTGCAGGTGCTGGACTGGGTCATGGATGACATCGACCTGGTCCTGGTCATGAGCGTGAATCCGGGCTTTGGCGGCCAGGGCTTCATCGATAGCGCGCTGCGCAAGATCGAGTTGGTGCGCGGACGCATCGAATCCAGTGGCAAGGACATACGGCTGGAGGTGGATGGTGGCATCAAGGCGGACAATATCCGCCGTGTGGCCGATGCCAGAGCTGACACCTTTGTTGCCGGCAGTGCGGTATTTGGTCAGCCCAGCTACCGTCAAGTGATGGACGCCATGCGCAACGCCCTGGCCGCCTGAACCGGGGCGCCGGTGCCGCGCCGCAGTGGGCGCATCGGTTAGGATGGAGACGGCCGGTCCTGTTGCGATCGCCATGCCCGGGTTCTGGTCCCTGATGTACCCCCTCATGAGGCTGTTGCGCGCTGTGTTTGGCAGCCTTTCCACCATTGGCGTACAGATGTTGCCGGGTGACGGCTCGGCCGGCGCCGCGGCTACACCGGACCCCGAGCTGCGCAGGCGGCTGGCCCTGGTGGCCGAGAACACGGCGCATTGGGCCGTGCTGACCGATCCGCAACGCTACATCGTCTGGGCCAACCGGTCGTGTGTGGATTCGATTGGGATGACACACCACCAGGCGGCGGGCGTGCCAATGCTGTCATTTGTGGCACCGCCCGCCAAACATACCCCGCTGATT
>JANMKM010000496.1:0-6031 GCA_031372035.1 Rhodoferax sp.
GCAAGCCGCGCGCATCCGCCACGCGCGACAGCTCGCCAACCGCGTAGTTCGGGTACTTGGGGCTGCCCAAATAGATGCGCTCGCTCCCCAGCAGCGCCTTGGCGTTGCTCCTGCATTCTTTGGCGCCGCCCACCAGGTTCGCAGCGGGCACGCGTACGTTCTCCAGAAACACCTCGCACAGTTCGCTGTGGCCGGCGACATCCTTGATGGGCCGCACACGGATGCCGGGGTCTTTCATATCCGCCAGCAGGAAGCTGATGCCGGACTGCTTCTTCGCCTCCTTGTTCGTGCGTGCCAGGACGAAAATGTGCGTCGCATCGGTCGCGAGCGTGGTCCAGATCTTCTGCCCGTTGATGACGTATGTGTCGCCATCGAGCACGGCTTCGGTGCGCAGGCCCGCGAGGTCCGAGCCCGCGTTCGGCTCCGAATAGCCCTGGCACCACAGGTGCTCACAGGCGATGATTTTCGGCAGCCACGCTTTCTGCTGCTCGGGCGTGCCGTGCTTGATCAACAACGGCCCGACCATCAGGATGCCCATGTCGGCAAAGCGCGAGACGCCCCAGCGCTCGTGCTCCTCGTAGAAGATCAGCAGCTTGGTCGCATCCAGTCCCATGCCGCCGTGCTCGCGCGGCCAGGCCGGCGCAATCCACCCGATCTCGGACATCCTGCGGTACCAGAAACCGATCTCGGTCCAGAAGAGGCGGCGCGCCGGGTATCGGAATTCATCCGGGTAATTGGCTTCCAGAAACGAGCGCACGCGCTGTCGAAACGCCTCGTCCGGGAGCGCGTTCCAGTCGGTACTGATGGTGTTCATTTGAAAACCTTCGTGCTGCGCACTGCGGTATTCGCCCTTGGGAACGGCTCGGCGGTGCTCATGCTTCGGCCGCCTCAAAGGGAGCCGCGTGCTGCGCGTAGCGCCTCACGTGCTCGTCAGCGTTGCCCAGCCACGCTGACATGGCGAGCGCGCGGTTCAAGTGCAGACTGAGGTCATATTCGTCGGTGAATCCAATGGCGCCGTGCAGTTGTACCGCCATCCGCGCGATGCGGTCCAGCGATTCGCCGGCTCTGGCCTTGGCGCGGCTGGCCAGGCAGGCACGCTGGTTGGGCGTGCAGCCGGCATCGATCAGCGTGCAGGCGTTCTGCGCGACATCGCGCGCCATCTGCTCGGCGATGTGCATGTCAACGGCCTTGTGCTGCAGCGCCTGGAACGCGCCGATCGGCTTGCCGAACTGCATCCGTGTGCACAGATACTCCTGTGTGAGCCCGTTGATTGTGCGCATGGTGCCCGTCATGGAGACGGCCGCCATGACGAGCGCGCAGTCGCGGGCGTGCTCCGATGCAGCCGCGGCCTTCTCCGGAAGCGCGATCAACGCGGATGCGGGAATGACGGTGCCATTAATTCTGAGCCAGGCGGCGGCTGTTCCATCCGTGCGCAGCTCACGCTGCACGGTGACACCGGCCGAACCGGCGGCAAGGCGCAGCGCAGGCAAGCCGCTTGTCGGTGCGAACACAAGCAGAAAATCCGTCGCGTCAGCAGGCGTCACGAAACGTGCGTTGCCGCTCACCCGCCAACCATCGACCTGCTGCGCACATTGCGCACCCTCTTCCATCCAGGCCAGCGCCGGTACAGCCTTGCCTTGCATCGCCGATGCGAGCAGCGCCGCCCGCGCTGGCCCGTCGCTTTCGATCAGCAGGGTGAGCGCAAGAACACCGCACGCGACCAGCGGCTCCGGTCCGCCGCTGGCACCCCATTCATAGACCAGCTGCCCCATCTCGCCGAGCCCGCTGCCCAGGCCACCATCGGCCTCGGGCGCCAGCACCGAGAGCCATCCCAGGTCGGCCATTTCGCACCACACGCTGGCGTCGTGGTCCGGCACGCGGTCACGGCAGGCGCGGATGCGCCCGGACATACAGCGGTCTACAGCAAACTGCCGTCCCGCGTCGGCAAGCATGCGTTGTTGGTCGTTTTGGGGTCGCATGGATTCCTGAAGCGTAATTCAATCAGCCAGAGGCGCCTTGGCACCAGCCAGCGGCCCCGGACTGTAGAGACGGATGACCCCCGCCATGCCGCCTGCGGTGTGGCCCTGGCCGGCGAGCATCCGGTGCAGGGAAGCGAGCAGCCCGGTCAGCGGCATCGGTACACATCCTTCCCGGCCCAGGTCAACGATGATCTCAAGGTCTTTCAGGGCCGTGCGGGCTGCGCCGGTGAGCTCGCCGCTGATCATCATCGGCGCATAGCGGCGCAACACGGCCGAGTCGGCCAGCCCGCCTTCCATCGCTTCAGGCAGGCGTGCGACGTCCAGGCCCAACTGGTTCGCGAGGTTGAGCGCTTCCGCGAGGACGGCGGCCGTACCGAAGCTGACCATCTGGTTGCAGGCCTTGGCGGCCTGCCCGCTGCCTACCGGCCCCAGATGCGTCATCCGGCGCGCGAAGCTCATCAGGACGGGCCGCAAGCGTTCTACATCGTGCGCATCGCCTCCTGCAAAGATCGTGAGGATGCCCTGTTCAGCACCCGAAGGACCACCGGTCACTGGCGCATCGACCCATGCGCCCCCGCTGGCCGCAAACCGTTGCGCGATGGAGCGTGCCGCGGCTGGATGAATAGTGGAATGGTCGGCGACGACCAGCCCATTCTTGCCCGCTGATGCTACGCCTTCCTTGCCGAAGATCACCTGTTCGAGTGCGGCGTCGTCGGTGACGCAAAGGCACAGCGCATCCGCATTTCGCGCCAGCTCAGCCGGCGTGGCGGCAAGCTTCGCGCCGGAGGCAACGAGGCTTGCAGCCTTTTCCGCGCTGCGATTCCAGACATGCAGCTCGTAACCCGCCTCGAGCAAGCGGCGCGCCATCGGCAGGCCCATGGCGCCGAGGCCGGCGTAACCCACGCTGCGCACTGCCTGGTTGTGCTTCGTTCGGTCCATTGGTATCAGTGGGTCAGTACGTCGGCACGCGCTTGGCTTCGATCGCGTCAAGCGCCGCGGCATAGTCCGGGCCGGCCAGGAGGCGGCCCTGCTGCAGCAGGTTGAACTCCCACTCACCGGCCATGGTGCCTTCCATGGACCGGCGCAGCGCCACCTTCGCCGCGCGCAAGGCGTCGGCCGAGCGGCAAGCCAGGTCCTTGGCGAACGCCTGGCCCTCTTCGCGCAGCGTTTCGTCGCTTTCAGCGACATGGGTCGCAAGCCCGATCCGCTGGGCTTCCTCGCCATAGACGCGTTGCGCGCGCATGATCATGTTGGCGGCGCGCTCCAGACCGATCAGGCGCGGCAGCATGTAGTTGGCGCCCAGCGGCGAAATGCATCCGATTGCGGTCCAGTTCTCGTGGAAGAACGACTTCTTCGACACCACGCGGAAGTCCGCCGCCAGCGCGATATCGCATCCCGTGCCGACAGCGCCGCCGTTGACAACGGCGACAACCGGCTTGGTGCACAGCTTGATCTGGCGCACCACGCCCTGGAAGAATCCATAGACTTCCTTCTGCACCTGGTCCGGCGTCATCTTCTGCACCTCGCGCAGGAACGCCTTGTCCCCGCCCGATGAGAAGTCATGCCCATTGGCGGCGATCATGATGACGCGCACGCCCGGGTCGGCCTCGAAGATCTTGATGGCCTCCATGACTTCGCCAATGAACTGCGGCACAAGGCCGTTGCGCGTCTCGGGGCGATTGAAAATGATCTGGCCAACGCGGTCTTCCACGCGGGTCTGCAGTTGTTCGCTCATGGCAATTTCCTAAGAGGCTGTCTCTGTTTCAGTGCAGCGCCGCGGCGGCGCGCACCAGGTGCTTGGCAATCGTGACCTGCTGGATCTGGGTCGTGCCCTCGTAGATGCGGAACACGCGCGCGTCGCGATAGAGCCGCTCGACGGGTGAGTCCTGCATGTAGCCGGCACCGCCAAAAACCTGGATGGCCCGATCGGCCACGCGGCTCACCATCTCGCTTGCATACATCTTGCAGCACGACGCATCCATCGAAAAGTCTTCCCCCGCATCGCAGTGCGCGGCTGTTTGCAGCAGCAGCGCCTTCGCCGCAAGGTATTCCGCCTGGCTGTCGGCCAGCATGGCCTGGACCAGCTGGAACTGCGCAATCGGCTGGCCGAACTGCTTGCGCTCCATCGCGTAGTCCAGCATTTCGTCGATCAGCCGCTTGGCCAGGCCTGTAGACGCCGCGCCAATGTGCAGGCGCCCGCGGTCGATGGTGCGCATCGCCAGCTTGAAGCCATTGCCTTCCTCGCCAAGCAGCGCGTCGGCCGGCACCACGCATGCATCGAACATCAGGTCGCCGGTGTGCGTGCCCTGCTGCCCCATCTTGCGATCGGGCGGCGCTTGCACCAGACCCGGTGTTCCGCGCTCGACAAGGAAGACCGAAACACCCTTGCCACCCGTCGACCCTGGCGTCGTACGCGCCACGACATTGATCACATCCGCTTCCGGCGCGCCGCTGATGAAGCGCTTCGCGCCGTTAATCACCCAGTTGCCGTCGTCGCGCCTTGTTGCGGTGGTAGAGAGATTCGCCGCGTCCGATCCGCTTCCCGGCTCGGTGAGCGCAAAAGCCGTGATCAACTCGCCCGAGGCGATGCGCGGCAAGTAGTGATCGCGCTGGCGTTGCGTGCCGCCCCACAAGATCGCCCGGCCACCCAGGCTGTTGTTCGCACCAATGTAGCCCCTAAAGGTCGGCGCGGCGTAGCAAAGCTCGAAGACCACCTGCATCTCTTCGCTCGCGTTCAGCTCGAGCCCACCATATTGCCTGGGGAGCGTCATGCCGAAGAGGCCGAGCTTGCGCATGTCAGCGATCACGTCCTGCGGAATCGTGTCGGTCTGCGCGATCTGCGCCTCGGCCGGCATCAGCCGCTCGCGCACCAGGCGCGCGACGCTAGTCGTGAATTCCTTCAAATCATGCGGGTCGAGTGCCATGGTCAGGCGCCTGCAGCGCGACGGATCATGTGCTTCGCAATGGTCACCTGCTGGATCTGCGTCGTGCCTTCGTAGATGCGAAATACGCGCACATCGCGGTACAGGCGTTCCACCACGCTGTCCTGCATGTAGCCCGCGCCGCCAAAGATCTGAACTGCGCGGTCGGCCACGCGCCCCACCATCTCCGACGCGAACATCTTGCAGCACGAGGCTTCCATTGAAATGTTCTCGCCCGCGTCGCACCGCGCGGCGCCGTCGATCACCAGCGCGCGGGCGGCAGACATCTCTGCCTGGCTGTCGGCCAGCATCGCCTGCACCAGTTGGAACTCGGCGATGGGCTTGCCGAACTGGCGGCGCTCCATGGCGTACCTCAATGCTTCGTCGATCAGCCGACGCGCAACACCCACGCAGATGGCGCCCATGTGCAGCCGGCTGCGGTCGATACCCTGCATCGTCAGTTCGAAGCCGCGGCCCTCTACTCCCAGCAGCGCGTCCGCCGGCAAGCGGCAATCGTTGAATCCCAGCTCGGCAACGTGCGTGCCTTGCTGGCCCATCTTCTTTTCGGGCTTGCCGCGCACCAGGCCGGGCGTATCGCCCGGCAGGAGAAACACCGAGACACCCTTGCCACCGACGGATTGCGGATCGCTGCGCGCAACGACGATGAACACATCGGCGATGTCGGCATGGGTGATGAAGGTCTTGCGGCCGCTCAACACCCAGGAGCCGTCGGCCTGCTTGGTCGCTTTCGTCTTCAGAGCGGCTGCGTCGGAGCCGGTCTCCGGCTCGGTCAGTGCGAATGCCGTAACGAGCTCGCCCGAAGCGATGCGGGGCAGGTACTTGTCCTTCAGCGCTTCGCTGGCGCCCACCAGGATGGCCCGGCCTCCCAGCCCGTTGTTGGCCCCGATGTAGCCACGGAAAGTGGGGGCCGCGTAGCACAGCTCGAACACCACGCGTACCTCTTCCGAGGCGTTGAGTTCGAGACCGCCGAACTTCTCCGGCAGCGTCATGCCATACAACCCCAGTTCGCCCATCCCACGCAGCAGGTCGTCGGGAATGCGATCCTCGGCAGCAACTTGTGCCTCGGCCGGGATCAGCCGCTCGCGCACGAAGCGCGCGACAGTGTCGGTG
>JANMKM010000501.1:0-2369 GCA_031372035.1 Rhodoferax sp.
GTGCTGAACCGCCGCCTGGCCGACAGCCCCTACCTGGCCGGCGACGCCTACACCATTGCCGACATCGCCGTCTGGCCCTGGTATGGCGCCTTGGCCAAGGGCCTGGTCTACGAGGCAGGTGAGTTTCTGCAGGTGCAGGACTACCGCACCGTCCAGCGCTGGACCGACCAGATTGCCAGCCGAGCCGCTGTGAAGCGCGGCCGCATGGTCAACCGCGTATGGGGCGAGCCTTCCAGCCAGTTGCCCGAGCGCCACGAGGCCAGCGACTTCGACACCAAGACTGTAGACAAGGTGGCGGCGGCGGGCTGACGCAGTTCACGGCACGCGGCTGAATTTCTGCACCCGCTTGCCGTTGTCCACCTCGCCGGCGAACAGGTTGCCTTGCGAGTCGATGGCCAGGTCGTGCACCCAGTGGAACTCGCCGGCGTAGCGGCCCGGGCGACCCAGCGTGTTCACCACAGCGCCGCTCTGGCGGTCCAGCGTCAGCACCTGGTTGTTGCGGCCGTCGGCCAGGAACAGCCACTTCTGCTGCGGGTCGCGTGAAATCACCACGTCCCAGACCGAGCCGTTGCCGGCGGTGGCGGGCTCGACCATGAACTCCTTGACGTAGCTGCCGTCCTTGCGAAAGACCTGGATGCGGTTGTTGAGCCGGTCACACACATAGACCATGCCATCGCGCGCGACACGTACGCAGTGCACGGGCGTGCCGAATTGCTGCAGCTGCGCCGCTGTGGGTGGCGCCAGGCGCCGCCCCACCGGCTTTTCGGCGTCGCTCGGCGGCTTGCCGTAGGCACCCCAATGGCGCTTGTAGGCACCGGTGTCGGCGTCAAACACGATCACGCGGCGGTTCTGGTAGCCGTCGGCCACATAGACCTCGTTGGCCGCGGCGTCCACCTCGAGGCCGGCCGCCTTGCCCAAGCGGGTGGTGTCGGCACTGCTGGTCTGCGGCCCCACTTTGCCAATCTGCAGTACAAACTTGCCGTCGGCCGTGAACTTCAGGATCTGGCCGTCGTTCTCGCCGTTGCCGGTGATCCAGACGAAGCCCTTGCCATCCACATGGATGCCATGTTCGTTACCCGGCCAGTCATAGCCCGCGCCCGGTCCACCCCAGGCGCGCAGCACGCGCCCCGCTGCATCGAACTCCAGCACCGGTGGCGCAGCCAGACAGCACTTGGACTGCGGCGGGTTGAGTGCAGCGCCGGCTTCGTCTTCGGACAGGCTGCGCGGGCGCTGCAGCACCCACACATGGTCCTGCGCGTCCGTGGCAACACCGCTCACCTGCCCCAGGATCCAGTTGTTGGGCAAGGGGCCCGGCCAGGCGGTGTCGACCTTGAAGGCCGGGGCCCTGGTTTCGGCAACCCCACTGCCTGGCGTGGTGCAGCCAATGAGCATCAGCAAGGACACGGCCAGGCAGGACAGGGCGACGGCTTTGCGGGCTGAACCTGTGCGTTGGAAGTTCATGGTCTTGCTCTCCAAGTGGTATGGCAATTCTGCTCTTCAACCTGAGGTCGCGCGACCCGCAAGCGAAAAACGAGGTCAATCCAGCCTGATCTTTGCCGCCGCGATGGCCTTGGCCCAGCTAGCCGTCTCGGCCTCCAGCAGGCGTGTCATCTCGACTGGCGGGAGGAAACGCACCTCGATGCCGGCCTGCTCTGCACGCTGCTTGGTCTCGGGCGCCTCCATGCTGCGCCGCACCTCCTGCGACAACTTCTGCACCACGGCCTCGGGCGTGCCTCTGGCCACATACAGCGCCACCCAGGACTCCAGTTCGAAGCCGCGCAGGCCGGCCTCGGCGGCGGTGGGCACCTGTGGCAATTGCGGATGGCGCGCCTTGCCGGTGACGGCCAGCGCCTTGAGCTTGCCGGCCTGTATGTGGCCCATGACGGAAGGCGGCGTGGTGATGAACACCTGCACCTGGCCCGCCAGCACATCCTGGATCGCCTGGCCCGAGCCCTTGTACGGCACATGCGTCATGTCCGCACCGGTCTGCTGCTTGAAGATTTCTGTGCCGATGTGCGAAACCGAGCCGTTGCCCTGCGAGGCGTAGTTGACCTTGCCCGGGTTCTGCTTGAGGTAGGCAATGAACTCCTGCAAGGTGTTGGCGGGAATAGACGGATGCACTGCGATCACATTCGTGGCCACGGTGATCAGGCCAACCGGGCTCAGGTCTCTCAGCTCCCAGCCCGGCTTGTCCATCAGGATGTGGTTGGCCACGTGGTAGCCCGAGTACGAGACCAGCACGGAGTAACCATCCTTGGGCGACCTGGCCACCTGGGTGTAAGCGAGATTGCCGCTGGCCCCGGGCTTGTTGTCCACCACCACCGGCTGGCCCAAAAGCCGTGCCAGCGGCTCCGCCACCAGCCGGGCCG
>JANMKM010000535.1:0-2830 GCA_031372035.1 Rhodoferax sp.
CGGCCATGGCCTGGTGCCGGGCATTGATCTGGCCACGCCGGCCACCGACGGTGGCATACAGCCCGCCACAACCATGCAGCGCCACCACGGTCCCAGTAGGCGCCGCCTGCGCGGGGCGGAACAGCCAGCCGATCAGCTCGGTCCCGTCCAGGCTGGTGAGCCGCACCTGCTGCGGCTCGGCAGCCTGCGCCGCCGCGGCCGTACCCAAGGCGCACAGCCATGCAAGCCAAGGTGCGTATTTCATGCCCGGTCTCCGTCCGTCAACGCTCAGGCGCGTTCGCGCACCCAGGGCAGCACGGACTGCAGCGCGGCTGCCAGCCTGGCCGGTTCGGTGCCGCCGGCCATAGCCAGGTCGGCCTTGCCGCCGCCCTTGCCGCCGATCTGGGCTGCAACGAAATTGGCCAGGGCGCCGGCCTGCACCCGCTGCACGCTGTCGGCCGTGACGCCGGCGGCCAGCTGTACCTTGCCACCGTCCACTGCGGCCAGCACGATGACCGCTGTCTTGAGCTTGTCCTTGAGCCGGTCCATGGTCTCGCGCAGGGTCTTCACATCGGCCCCTTCCAGCCGCGCGGCCAGTACCTTCAAGCCGCCCACGTCCACGGCCTGGGCCAGCAGGTCGTCGCCCTGGCTGGAGGCCAGCTTGCCCTTGAGCTGGGCCACTTCCTTCTCCAGCGCCTTGACATGCTCCAGCACGTGCGCAATGCGGCCCTGCAGGTCGGCCGTGGGTGCCCTGAGCGCGCCGGCAGCTTCAGCCACCGTCTGCTCCAGCTGCTGCAGGTAGCGCAAGGCGTTGTGGCCGGTGATGGCCTCAACCCGGCGCACGCCAGCAGCGACGCCGCCTTCGGACACGATCTTGAAGACACCGATGTCGCCGGTGCGTGCCACGTGGGTGCCGCCACACAGTTCACAGCTGGAGCCGATGTCCAGCACCCGCACCACGTCGCCATACTTCTCGCCAAACAGCATCACGGCGCCGGTCTTCTGCGCCGCGTCGATGTCCATCACCCGGGCCTGTGTGGCGGCATTGGCCAGGATCTCGGCATTCACTTGGCTTTCGATCGCCAGCAGCTGCTGCGCCGTCAGCGCCGCGTTGTGGGTGAAGTCAAAGCGCGTCTTGTCGGCGTCCACCAGGCTGCCCTTTTGCTGCACATGGCTGCCCAGCACCTCACGCAGCGCCTTGTGCATCAGGTGTGTCACGCTGTGGTTGCGCATGGTGGCGCCGCGCAACGCCAGGTCTACCTGGGCCGTGACGCTGTCGCCGACCTTCAGCGTGCCCATGGTCAGGGTGCCGTGATGGCCGAACACGTCGGCCTTGATCTTCTGGGTGTCGCTGACGGTGAATAC
Organism: Rhodoferax sp.; assembly: GCA_031372035.1. Classification (GTDB taxonomy): domain Bacteria; phylum Pseudomonadota; class Gammaproteobacteria; order Burkholderiales; family Burkholderiaceae_C; genus CAISIP01. Next base: position 1,345 of record JANMKM010000535.1, read on the forward strand.
CCCACCCTCACCCCTGCCCTCTCCCGCAAGCGGGAGAGGGAGCAGATTCGCCCCTGCGTGCTGGCTTGGGTTCACCCCCTCGCCCCTTTGGGGAGAGGGCTGGGGTGCGGGGCCAACGCGAATCGCGCCCTGGTCTCCCACCTGCCCACCGGACTCGGCATAGAACGGTGTGGTGTCGAGCACCACGACGCCGCTTTGCCCTGCAGCCAGCTGCTGCACCGCCACACCATCCAGATACAGCGCCTGCACGGTGGCCGCCTGCTCCAGGCTGTCGTAGCCGACAAAGGTGTTGCCGGCGCCGGCGTATTCCAGCGCCCGGTCTTGTCTGAATTTGCCAGCCGCGCGGCCCTGCGCCTTCTGCCGGTCCATGGCGGCATGGAAGCCGGCTTCATCCACCGTCACACCGCGCTCGCGACAGACATCGGCCGAGAGGTCCAGCGGGAAGCCGAAGGTGTCGTGCAGCTTGAAGGCCACGTCGCCGGCCAGCATTTTGGCGTCACCGGCCAGCGCAGCGTCCAGGATCTGCATGCCGTTTTCCAGGGTCTCGAAAAACCGCTCCTCCTCCAGCCGCAGCACCTCGCTGATGCGGACCTGGTCAGACGCCAGGCGCGGATAGGCAGTACCCATTTGCGCCACCAGGTCGGGCACCAGCTTGTGGAAGAAGGGCTTCTTGCAGCCCAGCTTATAGCCGTGGCGGATGGCGCGGCGCACGATGCGCCGCTGCACATAACCACGGCCCTCGTTGCCCGGGATCACACCGTCGCTCACCAGGAAGGCGGTGGCGCGGATGTGGTCGGCAATCACCCGCAGCGAGTTGTTCGCCAGGTCGGCGCAGCCGGTCTCGCGTGCGGCAGCGGCAATCAGCGCCGTGAAGATGTCGATCTCGTAGTTGCTATGCACATGCTGCAGGATCGCCGCCAGCCGCTCCAGCCCCATGCCGGTATCCACGCAAGGGGCGGGCAGGTTCTTCACGCTACCGTCGGTCTGCATGTCGAACTGCATGAACACGTGGTTCCAGATCTCGATGTAGCGGTCGCCGTCCGCTTCCGGGCTGCCGGGCGGGCCGCCGGGAATGTGCTCGCCGTGGTCGTAGAAGATTTCGCTGCTGGGGCCGCAGGGGCCGGTGTCGGCCATCATCCAGAAGTTGTCGGAAGCGTACTTGGCGCCCTTGTTGTCGCCGATGCGCACCACGCGTTCGGCTGGCAGACCGATCTCTTTGGTCCAGATGTTGTAGGCCTCGTCGTCATCGATATAGACCGTGGCCCAGAGCTTGTCCCGGGGCAGCTTGTAGACCTCGGTCAGCAGTTCCCAGCCCCACTTCAAGCTGTCGCGCTTGAAGTAGTCGCCAAAACTCCAGTTGCCCAGCATCTCGAAAAAGGTGTGGTGGCGTGCGGTGTAGCCCACGTTTTCCAGGTCGTTGTGCTTGCCGCCGGCACGCAGGCAGGCCTGTACCGATGCGGCGCGCACATAGGAGCGCTTGTCGGTA
>JANMKM010000536.1:0-5850 GCA_031372035.1 Rhodoferax sp.
GTTTGCGGCAGATCAATGAAGTTGTCACTGCGCGGCAGCAGCAGGCTGTCAATGTGGGTCAGAGGCCGACCCTGGGTGTGTTCGGCAAACTGCAGCAATGCGGCCGCTGCAGCATGGGCATGCGTCAGGCCGTCGGCCAGCCAGCCAGCCAGAGTCGCCGTGCCCAGCAATTCGCGCAATTTGCGAGCTCCCAGACCGGCGTCAAACTGCCAATCGGGCCGCACGGTCAAGGTCATAGAACCGGCCGAACCTGTTGCCTTGAGCCGCTGCTCCGCAGCCGGGCCCAGTCCCGCGCTGTACAGCAGTTCGTTCGGCGCGATGCGGCCAATCCAATGGTCCAGAGCCTGCGCTTCGCACTGCACCAGATGGATCTGCGGTTGGGTCACACTCAGCCAGGCCAGTCCATACAGGTTGCGCGGTCCTGCATGGACTGCCAGCAGCGTTGACTCCGACTTCTCGTTCATCAGAGCCGCATCGGTCAAAGTGCCGGGCGTCACGACCCGGACCACCTTGCGTTCCACCGGGCCCTTGCCACTAACCTCGCCTACCTGCTCGCAGATAGCGACCGACTCACCCAGTTTGATGAGTTTCGTCAGGTAGGCATCCAGGGCATGGAATGGTACCCCGGCCATGATGACCGGCTGGCCGGCGGACAGGCCGCGTCGCGTCAGCGTGATGTCGAGCAGCAGCGCCGCCTTCTGAGCGTCTTCATAGAACAGCTCGTAAAAGTCGCCCATGCGATACAGCAGCAAGGTATCCGGATACCCGGCCTTCAGGGCCAGATACTGCTGCATCATCGGTGTGTGGTTTTCCAGATTCATGGGCTGTGGCATTCAGCCGTTCCGGGACCCTTGGGTCTGGGCGTGGCGTGGCGCAGGCGTGAACTCTATCAGCATGGCTTAACATCCTTTGGAACTGTGCCCGCCGGCCCCTTTCATCGTTACCCGATCCCATGACGCATGCATGCGCACCTGCATCGTCGGATGCCATTGATTCCAGCGACCTGTTTTCGGTCGTCTTTCACCAGAATCCCGAAGCCATTGCACTGAGCCGGGCCGACAGTGGCGTCCTGGTGCAAGTCAACAACGCCTGGTTGGCAATTACCGGCTACGTGGGAGAGGAGGTGCTGGGCAGAACGACGGTGGAACTGGGCTTGTGGGGTGCACCAGAGAACCGCGAAAAGGCGATGGCGCCAGTACTGACCGGCGAGGCACACTGTACTAACTTTGAGGCAACGCTTCTGCCCAAGGGGGGAGGTCATCGCCTGGTTGCAGTCAAGGCGACACGCTTCATGTTGGGCGGCGTGGAGCATCTGCTGGTCTATGTGCGCGACGTGACAGGGCAGCGCGATTCGGCCCGGGGGTTGCGGGAACGGCTGGACTTCATCGAGAAGTTCACCAGCCGTTTGCCCGGCATGCTGTACCAGTTTCGTTTGCGCGCCGACGGCACGGCCCATTTTCCCTATGCGACCGCTGCCATGCTGGACGTATTTGGTGTTGCGCCCGATACCGTTCGCGATGACGCACGTGCTGCTCTTGTGGCGGTTCACCCAGAAGACGCCGCCGGTATGTGGCAGTCAATCCGCGCGTCCGGCGCCGCCGGGACCCCATGGCGCCACGAGTTCAGGGTAAGGCTCGGGGAGGGCGTCGTGCGCTGGATGTATGGCGACAGCCTGCCTGAGCGCCAGGAAGATGGTTCCGTGTTGTGGCATGGCTTCATCACAGACATGACCGAGCGAAAGCGCGAACATGATGAATTGAAAAAGACGCGCGAACTCATGGCGCAGAAGGCACAGGGCCTGCGCATTGCGCTGGACAACATGTCGCAGGGCATCGTCACCATGGATACGGACGCTGCCATCACCTTGTACAACCAGCGCTTCCTGGAGTTGCTGGAGTTACCGCAAGTGTTGATGGTACCGGGTGTCAACGGCACGGACCTTTTGCGCTTCCAGGTGGAACGTGGCGACTTTGGTGCGGACTACGAGTTGGTGGAGCCGGCGGCGAGGGCAGTGCTGGCCCAGGGCATCGTGCGCAACGCGCCCCTGCGGTATTTGCGCAAGACCCGATCCGGCCGCACCCTGGAGATCAGTACCCGCCCTCTGCCGGGTGGCGGGGTGGTGCGCACGTTCGAGGATGTCACACATTTCGTAGAGGCGCAGGCCGCCTTGCTTGAGAGTGAGAGCCGCTTTCGCAGCCTGACAGCACTTTCGTCGGACTGGTATTGGGAGCAGGACGAGCACTTTCGTTTTGTCCGCATTGACGGTCACGGCCACAGCGACGCCGTGGCTGGCAAGGGTCAGCAACATCTTGGCAGTTGGGAGAGCGGAGCCATAGGCGTGTCTCCCGAACAATGGGCGGCCCACCGCGCCACGCTCTTGGCCCATCAGACGTTCCAGAGCTTCGAGTTTCAACGTGTAGACGAGCATGGCGTGCGCTCCTGGGTTTCCATCAGCGGCCTGCCCATCATTGACGACCTGGGCCGGTTTCGCGGTTATCGCGGTATCGGTCGCGACATCACCGAGCACAAGCGCAGGGAAGACGAAACATTGCGCCTGGCGTTTTACGACACGCTGACCGGAATGCCCAATCGCCGTCTGCTGCTCGACCGACTGGCATTGGCGCTCAACACCAGTGCCCGCAGCCAGCAGCATGGTGCCCTGTTGTTCATAGACCTGGACAACTTCAAAGACCTGAACGACACGCTCGGGCATGACATAGGCGACCAACTGCTGGAGCGGGTGGCCAAGCGCCTGGTAACCTGTATCCGCCAAGGGGACACGGTTGCAAGGCTCGGCGGGGACGAGTTCGTGGTGATGCTCGAAGACCTGAGCCCGGCGGTAGCGGACGCCTTGGCCCAGGTCGAAGCGGTGGGCGAAAAGGTGCTCAGTGTCCTGAACCAGCCATACGACCTGCCTGGCCGCATGCATTACAGCACTCCGAGCATTGGAGTTACGCTATTTAACGGTCATCGACAGGGCGTCGATGAACTGTTGAAACGGGCCGACCTGGCGATGTACCAGTCGAAGGCGGCAGGCCGCAATACCCTGCGGTTTTTCGATCCGGACATGCAGGCTGCTGTTGCAGCGCGGGCTGCATTGGAAGTTGATCTGCGGCATGGCCTGGAGCAGGGCGAGATGATGCTGTGTTACCAGACTATCGTTGATGAGCAGCGGCGCACGCTGGGGGTGGAGGCCCTGGTGCGCTGGGCCCATCCGCAGCGCGGCATTGTCTCGCCGGCAGAGTTCATCGCCGTGGCGGAGCAGACCGGGCTGATTCTTCCCCTGGGCGAATGGGTGCTTCGGACCGCCTGCCAGCAACTGGTGGACTGGAGCGGGCAAGTCTTGACCCGGGATCTGAGCATTGCAGTCAATGTCAGCGCCCGGCAGTTCCGCCACCCGGGTTTTGCCAGCCAGATACTGGCAATCTTGGCCGAAACCGGCGCCAATCCCTTAAGGCTCAAGCTGGAACTGACAGAGAGCCTGTTGCTCAGTGACGTTCAGGATGCCATCCGCAAAATGGAGGAACTGCGGTCCTCGGGTGTGGGCTTTGCGCTGGACGACTTTGGCACGGGGTACTCTTCGCTGTCGTATCTCAAGCGCTTGCCGCTGGATCAGCTCAAGATCGACCATTCTTTTGTGCGCGACGTGTTGAACGACCCGAATGACGCCGCCATTGCCCGTACCGTAGTCGCGCTGGCCCACAGCCTCGGGCTGTCGGTTGTTGCTGAGGGCGTGGAAACCGAAGGTCAACTTGACTTTCTGATGACCAGCGGATGCAGGGCGTTTCAGGGCTACCTGTTCGCCCGCCCTGTACCCGCTGACGCCTTGCAATTGCACCCGAGATAACGGGAGTTCAGTCCTTGTGCCGGTCTTGCAGGACCGGCCGGATATGGGCGCCGACGCCATGCTCGACCGGTTCATTGCGGTTGAGCCAGGTCTTCACGGCCCGGCCCCAGGTGTCGAAGTAGGTGTAGAGAACCGGAACCACCACCAATGTGAAGAGGGTGGACGTGACAATGCCACCGATCACGGCATGGGCCATGGGCGATTGCTGTTCCGAACCCGAGCCCAACGCCAGGGCCAGCGGCATCATGCCGCCGATCATTGCGCCGGTAGTCATCAGGATGGGCCGCAGGCGTACCTGTCCGGCGTCGAGAATGGCCTGCTCCCGCGGCTTGCCTTCCCGTAGCCCCTGGTTGGTGAAGTCCACCAGCAAAATCGCGTTCTTGGTTACCAGCCCCATCAGCATGATGAAGCCGATGACAGAAAAGATATTCAAGGTTGAACCAAAGATCAGCAGCGACAGCAAGACGCCGATCAGTGACAGGGGCAATGAGGCCATGATAGCTACAGGCTGCAGATAGCTGCCAAATTGCGACGCCAGGATCAGGTAGATGAATACCACGGCCAGACCCAGGGCGCCCACCGCATAGCCCAGAGATTCCTGCATGTCCTGCGAGGACCCGCCGTACTGGAAGGTATAGCCGGGCGGCAATTCGATATCCTTGATCGACTCACGCATTTCGGTGGCAACGTCACCCACATTGCGGTCCTTGGCGACACCGGCAAAGATCCGGATCTGGCGCTGCAGATTGCGGCGATCAATCTGCCGCTCGGCGAACGCCGGCTTGAACTCGGCCAACTGGCGCAGCGGCACCATGCGTGGCGCACCGTCGGTGTTCAGCGCATTGCTGGCAATGTAAATCTTGTCCATGTCCGCAATGCCGGTCCGCTCGGCTTTCGGCAGGCGGATCAAGACCTGGTGGTTCTCGCCGTCCGGCCCTTCCCATTGGCCGGCTTGCTCACCACCAATCATGGCTCGGGTCGTGGCGCTGATTTGTCCTATCGAAACCCCCAGGTCGCTGGCCAGTTCACGGTTGATGATCACGTCCAGCGTCGGTGTGGTGGGCTTGTAGGTACTCTCGATGTCAACCATACCCTTGATCGCCTTCATCCGGGTTATTACCTGCTTGGAGATGCGGTCCAGTTCGTTGATGTCCGGCCCAAGGACATAGAGCTGTATGGGGCGGTTCCATCCGATGTTGACGTCCAGGCCGGCGATCTTTGCAAGTCGATCGCGCACCGCGTCGTCGATTTCCTTCTTTCCGCGCTTGCGCTCCTTGCGGTCACTGAGTTCCAGATCAAACCACGCGCCGTTCTTGCTGACGGTCTTGGAGATGCGCCTGATTTCGGGAATGTCGCGCAACGCTGCTTCCACCTGCTCGGCCTTGCTGGTCGTGTAGCCCAATGATGAACCAATGGGTGTCTGGATCCGCACATTGCTGTAGCCGTCATCGTCTTCAGGTACGAATTCCGAGCCCACAAAGGGCAGCAGCAGGAAGCTGCTGGCAAACACTGCCGCCACCAATGCCAAGGTCGTCTTTCGGTGGCCCAGCGACCAACGCAACACCAGGTCATAGCGCGCATGCAGCCAGTCGATGAAGCGCTGTTGGGTATCCAGCGCCCACTTCACCGGTCGGACCGTCTCCATCCAGCGCGACGGCGCGTCGCGCCACACACTGGAGAGCATAGGGTCCAGGGTGAAGGATACGAACAGTGAAACCAGCACCGCCACGACCACCGTGATACCGAACTGGTAGAAGAACTTGCCGATGATCCCGCCCATGAATGCCACCGGCAGGAACACCGCCACGATGGACATGGTGGTGGCGATGACGGCCAACCCGATTTCCTCAGTGGCTTCCAGCGCGGCCTGGCGATGACTCTTGCCCATGGCCAGGTGACGCACGATGTTCTCGCGGACCACGATCGCATCGTCAATCAGGATGCCGATGGACAGGGACAGAGCCAGCAGTGTCAGGAAATTGAGCGTAAAACCAAAGGCATAG
>JANMKM010000553.1:0-10397 GCA_031372035.1 Rhodoferax sp.
GTGAAGGTCAGCGGCCGAACGATTGCATCCGGCGTGCCGCCCTGCTCTTCCTTCGAGCACGTCGTGCCCTGCTGCGCCGCCTGCTCCGACGTCGTCTGATACGGATTCACGTAATCCTCGACACGCCCGGGCCGGTCCACCTCGGTCGAATCGATCTCGAACCAGCCTTCGGGGCTCGCCCGCCGCACGAACGCGGTGCCGCGCACGTCGGTGATCTGCTGCATCGGTTCCTTCGCGGCCAGCCGGTGCGCGATCTCGACGATGGCGCGCTCGGCGTTGCCGTAGAGCAGCAGGTCGCACTTGGCATCGACAACGATCGAGCGCCGCACCTTGTCCTGCCAGTAGTCGTAATGGGCAATGCGCCGCAGCGAGCCCTCGATGCCGCCCAGGATGATGGGCACATCGTTCCAGGCTTCGCGGCAGCGCTGTGAATAGACCAGCGCCGCCCGGTCCGGCCGCTTGCCGCCGACGTCGCCCGGGGTGTAGGCGTCATCGCTGCGGATCTTGCGGTCCGCGGTGTAGCGGTTGATCATCGAGTCCATGTTGCCGGCGGTAACGCCGAAAAACAGGTTTTGCTTGCCCAGCACCTTGAACGGGTCGGCGCTGTGCCATTCGGGCTGGGCGATGATGCCGACCCGAAAACCCTGGTTCTCCAGCATGCGCCCGATCACCGCCATGCCGAAGCTGGGATGGTCCACATAGGCGTCGCCCGTCACCAGGATGATGTCGCAGCTGTCCCAGCCCAGCAGATCCATCTCGGCGCGGCTCATCGGCAGGAATTTGGCCGTGCCGAAGCGTGCCGCCCAGTACTTGCGGTAGCTGGACAGCGGCTTGGCGGCGCGCGCAAAGAAGGAAACGTCGACAGGGGCGTTCATGGGCGGGTTCGGGGAAGCTGGCGATTTTAGGGCTTGAAGGCTGTCCCCGGGGGGCCAAGGCCATTGACCTGCAGGAGGGAGCGGCCTGCGGACGCGGCAAAATGAGCGCTTGGCGCACTTCACCCCACAACCTCCCACACACAAGGACCCGGACATGAAAAGAACACTGTTGGTCTTCACGCTGGCTCTCGCTGCTGGCACTGCGCTGGCGCAGGCCAAAGACCTGCGGGTCGCGATCGACCCGACCTACGAGCCCTTCACCTTCAAGTCTGGCGACGGCAAGCCGACGGGTTTTGACGTCGACATTGCGCTGGCGCTGTGCGAGCAGATCAAGCGCAAGTGCCAGTTCGTGGAGCAGGTCTGGGACAGCATGATCCCGGGCCTGCAGGCCAGGAAGTACGACGCCATCATCAGTTCGATGTCGATCACCGACGAGCGCCGCAAGGTGGTGGACTTCACCGACAAGTACTACAACACGCCCAGCCGCATCGTGGTGAAAAACGGCATCAAGTTCGATGGCCCGGCCTCGCTCAAGGGCAGGAAGATCGGCGTGCTCAAGGCCAGCACCCAGGAAAAGTATGCCAACGGCGAGCTCAAGCCGGCGGGGGTCAACGTGGGGGCCTAGGAAGCACAGGACCAGGTCTACCTGGACCTCAAATCGGGCCGGCTCGACGGCACCGTGGCCGACATCGTCGAGGTGACTGGTGGCTTTCTGCGCAAGCCCGAGGGCAAGGACTACGGCCCGGTCGGACCGGACCTGATGGAGCCCAAGTATTTCGGCTACGGCGCCGGCATTGCCCTGCGCAAGGGCGACGCCGCGCTCAAGGGCGAACTGAACGCCGCGATCAAGGCGATCCGTGCCAACGGCACCTACAAAAAGCTCAACGACAAGTACTTCAAGTTCGACGTGTACGGCAATTGACGCCCTATTTCCTGTCCATCCTGCAGGGTGCGGCGCTGACGGTGGCGGTGTCGCTGCTGGCGTTGCTGGTGGCCGTGCTGCTGGGGCTGCTGGGGGCGCTGGCCAAGCTCTCCCGGCACCGCGGCGCCCGGCTGCTGGCCACGGTCTACACCACGCTGATCCGCGGCGTGCCGGAACTGGTGCTGATGCTGCTGGTGTTCTATGGCGGCACCATTGGCCTGAACAACCTGCTGGAAGCCTTGGGCAGCGAGTCCGGCATTGACATCAATCCGTTCCTGGCCGGGGTTTTGACCATCGGCTTCATCTACGGCGCCTACATGACGGAGACCTTCCGCGGCGCCATCCTGGCCATCCCGGCGGGCCAGCTGGAGGCGGCCCGGGCCTACGGCATGAGCTCCGGCCAGACCTTCTGGCGCATCACGGCGCCGCAGATGCTGCGCCACGCCCTGCCGGGCTTCACCAACAACTGGCTGGTGCTGATCAAGGCCACAGCCCTGGTGAGTCTGATCGGTCTGCAGGACATGACCTACCTGGCCAAGCAGGCCAGCGCCGCCACCCGTTCGCCGTTCCTGTTCTTCCTGTTCACCGGCGCGCTGTTCCTGCTCTACACCACCGCTTCGCTGCGGCTGCTGGGTGCCCTGCAGCGCCGCTACAGCCCGGTGCGAGGACGCACGCCATGAACTGGGCAGTGCTGCTGGAGCCGCAGAACCTGGCCCTGTATGTCCAGGGCATCGGCACCACGCTGGGCTTGCTGTTCTCCGCGCTGGCTGCGGGCGGGCTGGCGGCGCTGGGCCTGGCGCTGGCGCTGACCAGCCGCAACGCCGCGCTGCGTGCCGTGGTCGGCGCCTACACCTTCGTGGTCCGCGGCACACCGCTGCTGATCCAGGTCTATCTGATCTATTACGGCCTGGCCCAACTGGAGTGGATCCAGCAACGCTGGGACACGGTCTGGCCCTGGACCCATTTCAAGGAGCCGTTCTTCTGCGCCCTGCTGGCCTTCAGCCTGAACACCGCCGGCTATACCGCCGAAATGCTGGCCGGCGCAATCCGCGAAACCAGCCCGCTGGAGATCGAGGCGGCCCAGGCACTGGGCATGAGCCGGCTGCAGGTGCTGGTCCACATTGTGCTGCCCGGCGCCTTGCGCCGCACCCTGCCGGCCTACAGCAACGAGGTGGTGATGATGCTGCACACCACCAGTCTGGCCAGCGTGGTGCCGGGCATGCTCGACGTCACGGCTGCCGCCAGCCGGATCTATGCCGACCTGTACCTGCCGTTCGAGGCCTACCTGGGCGCCTCCGCCATCTATCTGGTGGCCACCTTCAGCCTGATCAGTCTGTTCCGCCTGGCCGAGCGCCGCTGGCTGGCCTACCTGGCACCGCGCAGCCACTGACAACGGGCGGCCGCGCCGGCCAGGCGGCACGCCCTGCCCCGACCAACAAATGGCTGGGTAAACCCAGGCTTTTTGCTCTGCACCATCGAAACCGCCTGGGATAGACTGGAACCGCAGCTTCCTTGTGCGGAGGATGCATGCACCATCAAAAACACCAGACGGGATTCGGGGATGGACGCTGAGGACTATTCGACACTCTTCGAACTGCTGCCCATCGGTGCCTACCGGTCGACCCCCGAGGGCCGGCATAACCGAGCCAACGCGGCGCTGGTGCGCCTCAACGCCAACGGCAGCGAAGCCGAGATTCTGGCCGCTGTCAATGACATCAGCACCGAATGGTATGTGGACCCGAACCGGCGCGAGCAGTTCAAGCGGCTGATGCTGACTGAAGGCCGGGTGGTGGATTTTGTCTCCGAGATCTGGCGCCACAAGACCCGTGAGCGGATCTGGGTGCGCGAGCATGCCCATGCCGTGCGCGACGCCAACGGCGAGTTGCGCTACTTCGAAGGCACGGTCGAGGACATCACCGAATCGCACACCAACCAGCAACAACTGCTGTACAGCGAGGCGCGCTTTCGCAGCCTGACCGAACTCTCGGCAGACTGGTACTGGGAACAGGACACCGAATTCCGTTTCACCCGCTTCGTCAAGAGCAGGCGCAGCCGCATGCCCGCGGCCGAGCCGACACTGGGCAAGACGCGCTGGGAGATCGGCGCACTGAACCTCAGCGAAGCCCAATGGGAACAGCACCGCGCCGCGGTGCTGGCGCATGAGCCTTTCCACGAATTCGAAATGCAGCGCGAGCACCCGCAACAGGGCATTTACTGGATCGCCGCCAGCGGCATTGCGCGCTATGACAGCACTGGCGAGTTCCTGGGCTACCACGGCGTGGCACGCAACATCACAGCCCGCAAGGCCGCCGAGCAGGCCCTGCAGCGCAACAAGGAGATCCTGGACGGCCTGTTGCAGACCATCCCGGACCAGGTCTGGTTGAAGGACGCGCGCGGCGTGTATCTGGCCTGCAACGCGGCGTTCGAGCGGCGCTGGAGCGTCACAGCACGGCAAATCATCGGTTGCACCGATGGGCAGTTGCTGGGTCCGGAGCGGGGCCGGATGTTTGCCAGCACCGACCGCTTTGCCGTCGACGCCGGGCGCCCGATCACCTTCGAGGAGAGCCAGATCCTGGGCGACGGCATGTCGGTAGGCATCTTCGAGATCGTGAAGACGCCGATGCGCGACAGCTCGGGCGCGATCATTGGCGTGCTGGGCATGGCGCGCGACATCACCGAGCGCAAGCGGGCCGAAAAGCTGTTGCGCGACACCTCGGAGCAACTGGAGCTGGCCATCATCAGCGCTGAACTCGGCATGTGGGACCAAAGCCTGCTGGGCACGGAGCCCTTCCATTTCGACCCTCGCGCCTGCGCCATGCTGGGCCTGACCGAGGCCGACCACGCGCTGGGCAGCATCTGGACCTCGCTGATCCATCCGGACGACCGCTCCGCCGCCCAGCTGGCGCGCAACCAGTACCTGGAAGGCGCCAGCCCGGCCTACGAGGTTGAATACCGTATGCGCCACAGCGATGGCAGCTGGATCTGGCTGCAATGCTGCGGCAAAGTGGTGCAGACCAGCCCCAGTGGCGAAAACCTGCGCATGGTCGGTACCCTGCTGGACATCAGCCGGCGCAAGCTGGCCGAAGACGCGATCCGGCATATGGCATTCCACGATGCCCTGACAGATTTGCCGAACCGGCGCCTGCTGATGGACCGGCTCAGCCAGGCCCTCACGGCGACCCGCCGGCACCACCAGTTCGGTGCCCTGCTGTTCCTGGACCTGGACCAGTTCAAACAGGTCAACGACACCCTCGGCCACGAAATTGGCGACAGCCTGTTGCAGCAGGTGGCGGCCCGTATCGTCTGCAGCGTGCGTGCCGTGGATACGGTGGCGCGGATCGGCGGTGACGAATTCGTGGTGCTGATCGAAAACCTCAGCAGCAGCGCCCAGGATGCCCAGGCCCAGGCCCAGGGCGTGGGCCACAAGGTGCTGGTTTCGCTCAACGAGCCCTACCTGCTCGCGGGCAAGCAGCACTACAGCACACCCAGCATCGGCGCCACCCTGTTTGACGAAGGCACGGCCACCCCCAGCGACGTGCTCAAGCAGGCCGACCTGGCAATGTACGAGGCCAAGGCCCAGGGCCGCAACACCCTGTGCTTCTACCAACAGCCCGCCTGATGGGCGCCAAAGCGGCCCGGCTTGATCCAGGGCAGGTTTGCGGCCTGCGGGTCCGGTGCAGAATCGGCCCATGCTCAACTTCCTGCCAGCACCACTGATTGGACTGATTGCCGGTCTGCTGATGGTGCTCAATGCGCTGTTCTGGGTGCCGGTACTGCTGGTTCTGGCGATCCTCAAGTTCGTCATCCCCTGGCAACCGTGGCGCCTGTGGATCGCGCCGGCCCTGCTCTGGGTGGCGGAGAGCTGGATCAGTTGCAACAGCGGCTGGATGGCGCTGACCCAGCGCATGGACTGGGACGTGCAGGGACTGGAGGGTCTGAACCAGCGCAGTTGGTACCTGGTCAACTGCAACCACCAGTCCTGGGTCGACATCCTGGTGCTGCAGCACGTTTTCAACCGCCGCATTCCCCTGCTCAAGTTCTTTCTCAAGCAGCAGCTGATCTGGGTGCCGGTGATGGGCCTGGCCTGGTGGGCGCTGGACTTCCCTTTCATGCGCCGCCACAGCGAGGAATTCCTGCGCCAGCACCCCGAGATGCGGGCCCGGGACCAGGAGACCACGCGCCGAGCCTGCGAGAAATTCTCGGAGATTCCCACCAGCGTGATGAATTTTCTGGAGGGCACCCGCTTCACGCCAGCCAAACATGCGCGCCAGCAGTCACCCTACCGGCACCTGCTCAAGCCCAAGGCCGGCGGCATCGCCCTGGCCTTGAGCGTGATGGGCAGCAAGTTCAACGGCATCCTGGACGTGACCATCGTCTATCCCGAAGGTCCGCCGCTGTTCGGCGACTTCCTGCGCGGCCAGATGCACCGCGTGATCGTGCGCGTGCGGCGCCTGCCGGTACCGCTGGAGCTGCTGCAAGGTGACTACGCCGCCGACCCGGCGGTACGTGCGGGCTTCCAGAAGTGGGTGCAGCAGCTGTGGCAGGACAAGGATGCGCAGATTGCGCAATTGCAGGGGGCCAGCGCTCGCGCTGATTCCGTCGCGGACTGATATTTTCGCCCGTTTTCACCCGTGAATCAGGCTGCAGGCCGCGTGGGAAAAGCACACATGATTTCGTAGCATTTTGGTACCGACCCAGGCTCCATCAGAGCCATGCAAGAAACCCGCCCGGGTCCTTGCTGATGGCCACCGACACGATCCAGCCGACCGTCAGCAGCGCGCCCAGCCAGGCGCCGACGCGCAACGGCAGGGCCACACCCGGTCGCAGGGCCACCACGCCGAAAGCGATGTAGAGCAGCAAGCCGGCCAGCTTCGCCACCAGCCAGGGCGCTGCGGTCGGCGTCAGGCGCAGGGTCCAGGCCAGCAGCAGGCCCGTCAGCAGCAGCACCGTATCCACGATGTGTGGCAAGGTCCGGGCCGCCCGGCTGCGAACCCAGCCGGCGCCCACAAGCACTGCCAGCCCTCGTAGCACGAAGCCTGAAATCGACAGGCCAATGACTGTCTGGTGAACGAGCTTGATGGTGCTGTAGTCCACGGCGCCAGCCCTACCCGGCAGCGCCGTCCAGACGACTGCGGGTGAGCACCGGCCAGTAACGCACGGCGTACAGCAAGAAGGCTGCCGACCACAGCGCGGCAGCACAGGTCACAGCGTGCAAGGTCCAGGCCGGCAGCAGCAGTGGCACGGCCACCCGCACCGTGGCTGCCAGAGCCACCAGCACATAGCAGCTCGTGTCCCAGCGGTCGGCCTGCAATGGCCGCCCGGTATGGCCCTTGGCGGTACGGGTCATCATGCCGATGATCAGGCCGCCCGCAGCGCCTGCGGTCAAGGCGTGTATGGCCGCCGAGGGCGTGGCATAACCCAGCTGCGCCACAGCCCGCAGCGCCAGATGCACCGGTATCCACGCATAGGCCAGGTGCAACACCCAGACCAGTGGCACGCGGCCCACCCGCCAAGGTTTCCACAGCCACCAGCGCAGCGCATGCGCCAACGCGCCCGCCAGCGCCAGCAGCGCGACCCAGCCGCCGTCCAGTTGCAGAACGTCAGCCGCCAGCAACAGCAGCACACTGCCCAGCGCCAGCTGCTCCACCACGGAATAGCGGGTTGCACTCGCCCCCGGGACACCATTGTTGGTGAACATCGGTATCACCCGGCCGCCCATGACGCACAGGATGAACAAGACCACGTCCAGGGCCAGCCCGATGCCCAGCCAGCCAGGCGCCAGCGCCAGACCCAGCGCCTGCAGGTGCAAGCCCAGCTCCGCGCCTGCCAGCAGCAACAGCAGGCCGACGAAGAAGTAGTTGCGGCGATTGCCCGACGCCGCGAAGGGAATGGCCAGGGCCAGCGCCGCTGCCAGCGGGAACGCGACGTTGACGATGGCCGCCGCCCAGGCCCAGGGCGTCAGCACCAGCACCCGGCCTGCCAGCCAGAGCGCCGCCAGCAATGCCAGTGGCAGCCCGGTCAAGGTCGGTCGGCGCGACCAGTTGCTGCCTGCCGTCAGCAGGAAGCCGACGATGACAGCCTGGGTGAAACCGAACAGCATCTCATGCGCATGCCACATCGGCCCGTTCAGGTAGGGATGCGCCAGCCAGCCGCCAAACTGCAGCGCCCAGAGTGGAATCGACAGCGCCGCGAAGATGCTGGCCAGCAGGTAGAACGGGCGGAAACCCAGGCTCCACAAGGCAAAACCCGGGCGCTGCGCTGGTCGCAGTGGGGCCGGCGTGGGACGGTCAGAGATTGGAATCAGATGCATCCTCTTCAACGCAGCATGTCAACGTGCACTATGCCGTCTTCCTCGTAGGGCGCGGACACGGTCTGGAAGCCGAATCCGGCATAGAAGTGCTCCAGGTACTGCTGCGCGCCGATGCGGATGCGCTGGCCCGGATGTTGGCGCTCGGCATGCGCAATGCCCGCGGCCAGCAGCTCGCGTCCCAGCCCCAGCCCCCGGCCGCTGGCCATGGTCAGGACCCTGCCCAATGACATCTCGACGTACTTGGCGCCTGGCGCCAGGCAACGCAGGTAGGCGCCCAGTTGGCGCTGACCGTCGACGTTGTGCCAACCCATCAAGTGGTGCGCCTCCTGGTCCAGGCCATCCATATCCTGGAACAAGCACTGCTGCTCCAGCACGAAAACCTGCGCCCGCGCCGTCAGCACCGCATACAACTCCGCGACCGAGAGCTGCGCAAACGTTTTCCACTGCCAGTCTGTCATGCGCCTGCCCTGTGCTCAGGCAACCACCAGCCGCCACAGGGAGGTCCGCTCTGCGGCGCGCGCAGCATGCAGCGGGTCGGTGGCATCGGCCACCTTGGGGTGCACGGCCCGCACCTCACTGCGCTGCAGCACGCGCATGCCTGCTGCGGCAATCCAGCCCAGCAGTTCGGCGCGGCTGCGCAGACCCAGCAACTCGGCCAAGTCCGACAGCACCAGCCAGCCCTCGCCCTTCGGCGCCAGATGCGCCGCCAGCCCACCCAGGAAGCCACGCAACATCCGGCTGTCAGGGTCATAGACGGCGCGCTCGATCGGGGCACTGGGCCGTGCCGGCAGCCACGGTGGGTTGCAAACGATGAGCGGCGCCGTGCCGGCGGGAAACAGATCCGTCCTGTGCAACTGCACCCGATCGGCCAGACCCAGGCGTTGCAGGTTGTCACTGCTGCAGGCCAGGGCACGCGGGTCCAGGTCGGTCGCCACCAGTTGTTGCACCCCGCGGCGTGCCAGCAACGCTGCCAGCACGCCGGTGCCGCAGCCGATGTCCCAGGCCAGGCTGTTGTGGGCCAGGGCTCGCGGCAGTGGCGACTGCGCCACCAGATCCAGATACTCGGCGCGCAACGGGGCGAACACGCCGTAATGCGGGTGGATGACGCCACCGATAGCCGCCACGGCCACACCCTTGCTGCGCCATTCGTGGGCGCTGACGACGCCCAGCAGTTCGCGCAGCGAGATCACATAGGGTTCGTCATCGGAGCCCGCCGGTCCGAACGCCTCGGTACAGGCGGCACGCACATCGGGTGCGCGCCGCAGCCCAAGCGTGTGGTCGGCGCTGAGCTGCAGCAACAACTGGCCCAGGGTGCGAGCGCGCTGGGCCTGGGCCTGGCGGTGCAAATGAAAGACCTGGGCACTGACCAGCGACGGCTTGTTGGAGGCATGGGCCGAGGCCAGGCTGGCGGCCCGGGCAGCGGGGTCCGGCGTCGGTCCGGGACCATCGGTTGGCGCAACCGAGGTTGCAGCAGTGCGGACACGCGCCTTGCTGCGTGTCCGGTCGGCGCGGCGGATCAGCGCCTGCAGCAGCGCACGGCCATTCTGGAAGTCGCCTTGCCACAACAGCCCTGTGCCCTCGCATGCCTGCTTGTAGGCGGTATCGGCAGCGGTGCTGTCGTCACACAGTTGTATCCGGTGCGGAACACCCTGCCCGCTTTCGGAACGCCAGCGTGCCATGCAGCTTGCTCCGCCTTGGGTCCAGGTCAGGTGCGGGAGCTGCGCAATGGGGTCCGTGGGGAGCATCAGTAATTACCCGTATATCGGCTGCAAAGCGCATCCAGAAAGCGCGAACCGCTAGAAAATGTGTAGCGCTTCAGGCACGTTTGAGGTACATGATACGTCCGGCCCCCATGCTATACTCCGGGCCCACACGGTGTGCCCCTCAGGCCGTGTCCGGCCATGCGTAACAAGATGAATCTTTTGAAGCGCGTCAACCAAGTCAAAGTCTGTGTCGTTACGTCTATACCTTCCGGGTTTCGGAAGGAAGCCCGAAGCCACAATGTCATCAAATGAAAGATATCGTATGAAAATCAAACTGCTCGTAGCTGCAATGATCGCTGGTGTTTCCATGCTGGCCCAAGCCCAGACTGCTGCCCCCGCTGCCAAGGCAAGCGAAGGCAAGGCCCGCGCTGAAGTCAAGGCTGAAGCCAAGGCCGCCAACAAGGCTGGCGAAGCCAAGGCTGGCGAAGGCGCTGCCCCGATGGCTGACAAGTCCGCTTCCACCAAGGCCCGCGCCGACGTGAAGGCCGAAGCCAAGGGTGCCAACAAGGCTGACGCTGGTGTCAAGG
>JANMKM010000570.1:0-1561 GCA_031372035.1 Rhodoferax sp.
TTTTCTCGCGGTGCTGGCCCAGTGGCCGTTGCTGCTCACGGGCGTGCTCTGGACCCTGGGGCTGACCATCGTCTCGGCGTTGCTGGGCACGCTGTTCGGCATATTCGGCGCCTGGGCCCGTGGCAGCGGGCCACTGTGGCTGCGCTGGGTGGTTGGCATCTATGTGGAGCTGATCCGCAATACACCGTTCATCGTGCAGCTGTTCTTCGTTTTCTTCGGCCTGCCCGCAGCGGGCTTGAAGCTCTCGCCCGAAGTGGCTTCGATCATCGCCATGGTGATCAACCTCGGCGCCTACGCAACGGAAATCATCCGTGCCGGCATCGACGCCACACCCCGCGGCCAGATCGAGGCTGCGGCCAGCCTGGCGCTGGGGCGGGCACAGACTTTCATTTACGTGGTGCTGCCGCCGGCGCTCAAGAGAATCTGGCCGGCGCTGGTGAGCCAGATCATCATCGTGATGCTCGGCTCTGCGGTCTGCGGCCAGATCTCCATCCAGGAACTGAGCTACGCCGCCAACCTGATCCAGAGCCGCAACTTCCGCGCCTTCGAGGCCTTCATCATCGGCACCGCGATCTACCTGCTGCTGTCCATGGGTGTACGCCGCCTGTTGAACTGGCTCGGTCCCCGCTTCATTTTCGGGCGCTGATTCCATGACCGAGTTCACGCTCTGGGACATTCTGCGCAACCTGCTGCTGGCCGCACGCTGGACCGTGTTGCTGTCGTTGATCGCCTTTGTCGGTGGCGGGCTGGTTGGCCTGGCGCTGCTGATCGCACGCCTGAGCAAGGTCCGTGGCACGGAGGCGCTGGTGGGTAGCTACGTGGCGCAGTTCCAGGGCACGCCACTGCTGTTGCAGCTGTTCCTGGCCTACTTCGGCATCGCCCTGTTCGGCATCAATGTCTCGGCCTGGGCGGCAGCCGCCGTGGCGCTGACTCTCTACACCAGCGCCTTCCTGACCGAGATCTGGCGCGGCTGCGTCAATGCCATCCCGAAGGGCCAGTGGGAAGCCGCCAGCAGCCTGGCGCTGAACTTCGGCGAACAGCTGCGCTATGTGGTGCTGCCGCAGGCTGTGACGATCGGCATTCCGCCCACCGTGGGCTTTCTGGTGCAGGTGATCAAGGGCACGGCCCTGGCTTCGGTGATCGGCTTTGTGGAACTGACCAAGGCCGGCACCATGATCACCAACGCCACCTTCAAGCCCTTCGTGGTGTACAGCTGCGTGGCGCTGCTGTACTTTGCGCTGTGTTTCCCGATCAGCCTGTACGCCAAGACCCTGGAGAGAAGAAGCCATGCCGCAAGCTGAAGCCGCACTCAAACCTGTGGTGGAGATCAAGGGGCTGCGCAAGTCCTACGGCAGCAACGAGGTGCTCAAGGGCATCGACATCCAGGTGCAAAGCGGCGAGGTGATTGCCATCATCGGCAAGAGCGGCTCTGGCAAGAGCACGCTGCTGCGCTGCATCAACGGCCTGGAAAATTTCCAGTCCGGCGAAGTCGCGGTCGCGGGCCAGCACCTGCGGCACGACGACGCCGCCGCGATGCGGGCGCTGCGCCAGCAGGTCGGCA
>JANMKM010000589.1:0-25869 GCA_031372035.1 Rhodoferax sp.
GCCGGTGAACAGGAAGTTCCAGCCGACCCCCAGCAGCCCCAGGGCCCAGGCAAACCGGTGCAGGTCCTGACCCGACAGAGCCACGACCACGCACAGCAGATTCAGGGCTACACCGGCGCCCATGACCGGCAGCGTGCCAAAACGCTTGATCAGATGCCCGGTGAAGAAGCCAGGCGCGAACATGCCCAGCACGTGCCACTGCAGTACTAAAGCGACGTCGCCAAAGGGGCAACTGGCACTGCTGCATCGCAATTGGCGTTGCCGCCATCAGCAGGTTCATGACGCCAAATCCCAAGGCCGCCGCCGCGGCGGCGGCGATGAAGGTCGGCTGACGCATGATCTGGCGCAGTGGCCGGGCACTGGCACCTGGGTGGCTGGTAGGTGGTGGTGGGAAGTCGATCATCGCCAGCACCAGCATTGCCAGCAGAGCCACGCCGGCCAGGGACAGGTAGGCGCCGGCAAAGGGCACATCCGTCAGGTTCCGGGTTTGCGCCGCCAAGTTGGGCCCGAGGATCGCCCCGGCCAGGCCGCCGGCCATGACCAGTGAAACCGCTTTTTCGCGCGCGGCCGGCGCCGCCAGTTCGGCCGCAGCGAAACGGTAGAGCTGGGCATTGGCGTTGTAGTAGCCGGCGACGACCGTGGCACCACAGAGCAACCAGAATTCGCGGCTGATCGCTGCCCAGGCGCACAGCAGCGCCGAGGCCACAGCCACCAGCAGGCCCAGCTGGAATGCGGCCTTGCGACCCAGTCGCTGCTGGCTGCGGGCCACGATCCCGGTGGACAGGGCGCCACCCACCACATAGCCCATGACCGGCAATGTCGCCATCCAGCCCAAGGGCGCCAGCGCCAGCCCGACCAGGCCATTGATGGCGATGAACGTGACATTGTTGGTGAGGAACAGTCCCTGCACTGCTGCAAGAAGCCACAGGTTGCGGTTCATGCGAGTCGCGCCAGTGCGGCCAGCGCAGCGGTTTCGGATCGCAGCACCCGCGGCCCCAGGCTGATGGCGGTAAAGCCGGCCGCCAGAGCCTGTACTTCTTCGTCGTTGCTCAGGCCGCCTTCCGGACCGCACAGAAACAGGCCGCCTTCGGCAAGCTCCGGCAATGCCTGGCGTTCCAGCATGGGTGCATGGGGCTGCAGGCTCAGCAGCAACCGCGCCAGCCCACCGCCTGCCGCTGCCTGCAGCCAGGGCCCGAAGGCTGAGACTGGATGGATCAGGGGAAGCTGGTTGCGGCCACACTGTTCGCAGGCTGCGACAGCGATGGCTTGCCAGTGCTGCAGCTTCTTCTGCGCCCGCTGGGCGTCGAACCTGAGCACTGTGCGCTGGGTCGACAGCGGCTGGATGCTGGCTGCGCCCAGTTCCGTGGCCTTCTCCACCAGCCAATCCATGCGTTCGTTCGCCGGCATGCCAATGGCCAGGTGCACGGCCTGTGCAGCCTCGCGTTGCAGAGCTGCGCGGGACTGCACCCGTACCTGCACCGTATTGCGGCCCATGCGCACGACCTCCGCGGCAAATTCTCCGGCTTGCGCACCACCCATGCCATTGAACAGGGTGATGCTGTCGCCGGGTTGAAGGCGCAAAACCTGCACATGCCGGGCGGCGGCATCGGGCAATTCCAGCTCGGTCCCGGGGGTCAGCACTGCAGCAATATGAAAGCGTGGCATGGGGGCAAACGCTACAATTTCAGGAGCGTTCTGTGTTTTATTGATGCGCTTAGCAGGCCAAATTGTGAGTCAAACACGGCCATAGGCAAAGCCCGTGACCGGGTTCATGCCGGTAGCTTGCTCGATCAGGCGCAGCAGTGGCTTGAGTTCACGGTAGCGGCTGGCCGTGGCATGGATGTAGGCGATGAAGCGCGGCGTATCGACGAGGTAGCGCGGTTTGCCGTCGCGCAGGCTCAGGCGGGCAAAGATGCCCGCCACCTTGAGGTGACGCTGCAGGCCCATCCACTCCACGCCGCGGTAAAACTCACCGAAGTCGGATCCGACGGGCAAACCGGCGCGGCGTGCTTTTTCCCAATAGCGGATCGTGATGTCGAGCACGAACTCCTCGTCCCAGCTCAGGAATGCGTCACGCATCAGGCTGGCGATGTCGTAGGTGATCGGGCCGTAGACCGCGTCCTGGAAATCAAGCACACCCAGGCGCTGTGCCGTCTGGCCGGTGGCCGCGGGGTCAGCCACGATCAGGTTGCGCGGCATGAAGTCACGGTGCACGTAGACACTGGGCCAGCCCAGGTTGTGGGCGACGATGCTGGCGAAGGCCTTTTCCAATGTCTGGCGCGTGCCGTCGGTCAACACCAAGCCCAGATGCTGTTGCAGGTACCAGGCAGGGAACAGTTCCAGTTCGCGTCGCAGCAACGGTTCATCGTAGGCTGGCAATACGCCGGCGCGGCTGGCCTGTTGCCAAAGCACCAGATCGTCCACGGCCTGGAGGTACAGACCCTGGCTGGTCGACGCGTTGTCCGGCTGGATCACCTCCAGCATGGTGCGCGCACCCAGATCGCTGAGCAGCAGAAAGCCCTCGCCCCGATGCCATTCCAGTATTCGGGGAACATGCAGTCCGGCGGCTGCCATCAGGCCTGCCACCCGGACAAACGGCTGGCTGTCCTCCTGTTGCGGCGGCGCGTCCATGATGATCAGGCTGTGCTGCGATGCGTCCACCCGGAAGTAGCGCCGGAAGCTGGCATCGGCCGAGGCCGGTCGCAAACTGGTGGTCTGCAGACCATACCTGGATGCCAGGGTCTGCAGCCAGGTGAGAAAGGCGTGTTCGCGTTGCGGCGTAGGCCAGGAGAGGGGCTGGTTGCCGGGGGCGTTGCCAGCCGCGGCTGGCACAGTTGCCGCCGGGGCGTCTGCAGGAGATGGGGTCATGGATAATCGATTCTACAAACCGACCCGCAGCCGGAGCACTCCGACGCCGGTCTCACAGATCTCCCTTGATGCATTCTCCGTTGCGCGACCCGCGTCCGATCCAGCCGCCGCAAGGTCCGGGCCCGGGGTTGCATCCAGGTGCGGTGGTTCGCCTGCCGAACGCTGTTGGCGGTTGCGTTCTGGTGTTGTGCCAGTGTTTCGTACTGATGCCGACCGGGCTGCGGGCCCAGCCAGTGGCCGAAGAGCCCCTGGTTCTCAAGAGCAGCCCGGCGCTGCAGGAAACCAATGATGCAAGCCGGGCCAGCGCAGGCCCGGTGTTTCTGTCGGGCGAACGGTTGTTGGGCCGCACCGACCTGGAAACGGTGCTGGAAGGCGACGCCCTGCTGCGTCGCCGCGACATGGTGATCCGCGCCGACAGGCTGGAGTACTACCAGCCCGATGATTTGGCCCGGGCCCGGGGCCACGTCTACCTGAACCGTGCCGGCAACGTCTACGAGGGGCCGTTGCTGGAGTTGCATGTGGATGCCTTTGAAGGCTTCTTCAGCCAGCCCCGGTACCAGTTCCTGAACACCGGTGCACGCGGCGAGGCCGAGCGGGTGGACTTCATCGATGAGAAACGGGCCACGATCCGCAACGCCACCTACAGTACCTGTCGCCGCCTGCCGGGTCCAAGCTGGATGCCGGACTGGATCCTGCGGGCGGCCAGCATCCGCATCGATACCGAGGAGGACGTGGGCGAGGCCCATGGCGCCGTGGTGAGCTTCAAGGGCGTGCCGGTGCTGGCCGTGCCAGCCATCAGTTTCCCCTTGAGTGGCAAGCGCAAGTCGGGATTCCTGTCGCCGACCTTCGGCCTGGACAACGTCAACGGCATCGAGCTGAGCACACCCTACTACTGGAACATTGCTCCGAACCGCGATGCGACGCTGGTTCCGACCGTGATGACCAAACGCGGGATCGACCTGGGCACGGAATTCCGCTATCTGGAGCCTGCCTACTCCGGCCAGTTGCATGCCGACCTGATGCCTGCTGACCGGCTGCGCGAGCGCAGCCGCTGGGGCCTTGCCTTCTCCCATGCCGGCCGTGTGGACGGAACGCCCGCTGCGATCGGACCGCTGAGCTTGGGCCTGTCGATCAACCGGGTCAGCGACGACAACTACTGGCGTGACTTCACCCGGGCTACGCCAACGTTGACGCAGCGACTTTTGCCCAACGACGGTACCCTGGGCTGGTCCAAGGGCGATTGGAGCGCCACGCTGCGCACTCTGAAATGGCAGACCCTGCAGGACCCACTGTCACCGATTACGCCGCCATACGACCGCCTGCCGCAGTTGGCGCTGCGCTATGCGCGTTCCAATGTCGGAGGCTTCGACTGGTCGATCGATACCGACATGACGCAGTTCCAGGCCGACAGCGCGCGCACTGCCCAGCCCAATGCCCGGCGCACATTCGCCCTGGCGCAGATCAGCCGCCCCTGGCAGGTGCCAGCAGGCTTTCTGACGCCAAAGTTGCAGCTGCATGCCACCAACTACCAGTTCGATGCGCCACTGGCCAATGGTGCGACCTCGGCCAACCGTCTGCTGCCCACGTTCAGCCTGGACAGTGGCCTGGTCTATGAACGGGACGCCAGTTATCTGGGGCGCAGTTTTCGCCAGACCCTGGAGCCGCGGGCCTTCTATGTTGCGACGCCATACCGGGACCAGAGCCTGCTGCCGAATTACGACTCGGGCGCCAATGACTTCAATTTCGCCAGCATCTATACCGAGAACGCGTTTGTCGGCAGTGACCGGATTGCCGACAACAACCTGTTGACCCTGGGCGTTACAACCCGCTTGCTGGATCCCGACACCGGCGCGGAGGCGGCCCGTTTCGCCATTGCCCAGCGTTTGCGTTTTCGTGACCAGAACGTGACCCTGCCGGGCGGCGTACCGGTGGCCGAGCGCTTGAGCGATGTGCTGCTGGGCGCAACCGTCAACTGGAGCCCGCGCTGGACCATTGACTCGACCGTGCAATTCAATCCCAAGTCCGAGCAGTCGGTGCGTTCCACGATTGGCGGGCGCTACAGCCCGGGTGACTATCGCGTGTTCAGCGCCGCCTACCGTTTCCAGCGCGGTCAGAGCGAGCAGCTGGATGTGGGCTGGCAATGGCCGATCAATGACCTGTGGGGCGATCGGGGCGAGGCCCTGGGCCCCGGTCGCGGTCAGGGCGAGGGACGTTGGTACAGTGTGGGGCGGGTCAACTACAGCCTGAGCGAGCGCAGGGTGGTGGACTCCGTGGTTGGCGTGGAGTACGACGGCGGCTGCTGGCTCGGGCGGGTGGTGCTGGAGCGGCTGCAGACCAGCACCTCGTCAGCGAACCAGCGCATCATGCTGCAGCTGGAGTTGGTGGGCTTGTCGCGCCTGGGCGCCAGCCCCCTGAAGACCTTGAAGGAAAATATCCCCCGCTACCAGTACCTGCGGGAGCAAACTGTCGCTCCCAGCCGTTTCAGCAACTACGATTGACCCATGAAGATCTACCGCGTCTTGACCCCTGCCACCCGGCTGGCAGCAGCCTGTCTGGTGTTTCTTGTCGCCCCGGGGGCGCAGGCTCAAGGTTTGAAGCCAAGCCCGTCTGCGCCGCTGACCCTGGGAGCGCCCGTGGCTCAGCCTGGAGCGCCGCGGCCGGCCGACTACATTGTTGCCATTGTCAATTCGGAGCCGATCACCAACAACGAGGTGTATCGTCGGGCCCAGCGCTTGCTGGCGCAGATGGACCCGCAGCGGGCCCAGGCGGCGGCACCGGAAGTCACCCGCCAGGTTCTCAGTCGCCTGATTGACGAGAAGGCCCAATTGCAGCAGGCCTATGAATCGGGCGTGCGGGCTGAGCCGATGGCGATCGACCAGGCCGAGATGAACGTGGCGGTACAAAACCAGATGACGCTGGCCGAATTGCGACGCCGGATGGTGCTGGACGGACTGACCGTGCCGCAATTTCGCGCCGAACTGCGGGATCAGATCATGCTGGCCCGTATCCGCGAGCGCGACGTGGAGCAGAAGCTGAAAATTTCCGACGCCGATGTTGACCAGTACATCCGGGAGCAGCAGACCAGCGTGGACCCGGCCAAGCTGGAGATCAACCTGGCGATGCTGCTGGTGGCGGTGCCTGATGGCACGTCAGCGGCCGACACCGCGCAATTGCAGGCCAGGGCCGAGCGGGCACTGCAGCGGGCCCGTGGCGGCGAGGATTTCAGCGCCCTGGTGCGTGAGCTCTCGGATGGCCTGGACCGTGCCAATGGCGGTGTGCTGGGTCTGCGCATGGCGGAGCGCTATCCGCCGCTGTTTGTCGAGTCGATCCTGAATGTGCCCCAAGGAGGCCTCACTGGCGTGGTGCGCTCGGGTGCCGGGTTCCATATTCTCAAGGTGCTGGAGAAGCGCAATACGGCGCTGCCTTCGATGAATATCAAGCAAAGTCATGCGCGTCATATCCTGCTGCGACCAGGGTCGCAGGCGGAGGAAAACGAAGTGCGTGAAAAATTGGCTGGGTTCAAGAAGCGACTCCAGAGCAACCCGGCCGACTTTGCGGCGGTGGCACGCGAATTTTCCCAGGATGCCAGCGCTGCCCAGGGCGGTGACCTGGGCTGGGTCAACGCCGGACAGTTTGTGCCGGAATTCGAGGAAGTGATGAATGGGCTGGCACCGGGCCAGATGAGCGAACCCTTTGCTTCGCGTTTTGGCTACCACCTGCTGCAATTGCTGGAGCGTCGCGATGCGGTGCTGAGCGAGCGGGAAATGCGGGAACTGGTGCGCACCATGATGCGCGAGAAAAAGCTGGACGAAGCCTATGCCAACTGGTCGCAGGAAGTGCGGGGCAAGGCCTACGTTGAAATGCGCGAACCCCCGCTTTGAAACCCGCGGCGCATGTTGCGCGCAAGCGCTTTGGCCAGCATTTCCTCAGCGACGCCGCGATCATTGATGCCATCGTCCGGGTGATTGCGCCCCGGCCGGGTGAGGCCATGGTCGAGATCGGACCCGGTCTTGGGGCGTTGACACAACCACTGGTGGAGCGCCTTGGAAGCCTCAGCGTCATCGAACTGGACCGGGATCTTGCGGCCCGTTTGCGCCGCAATCCACAGCTCACGGTGATTGAATCCGATGTGCTCAAAGTCGATTTCGCCCTACTGGCGAAAGCACGGATTGCTACTGAAGATGCAATAAATCAATTTGGCGTGGCGACACCCGTGCTGCGCGTGGTTGGCAATCTGCCCTACAACATTTCGACCCCGATCCTGTTTCACCTTCTGGATTTCGCGCCCTGGATCGTCGACCAGCACTTCATGCTGCAAAAGGAAGTGGTGCATCGCATGGTGGCCGCTCCAAGCACCGCCGCCTATGGTCGCCTGAGCGTGATGCTGCAATGGCGCTATGCCATGGAAAACTTGCTGCATGTGCCGCCGCAGTCCTTTGAGCCGCCGCCGCGGGTGGACAGTGCCGTGGTCCGGATGTTGCCCTTGCCGCAGCCCCTGGCGCTGGACGTCGATCGGCTGAGTGAACTGGTGCAGGTGGCATTCAGTCAGCGGCGCAAGCTGCTGCGCCATACGTTGGGGCGTTGGCTGGACGAGCATGGATTTGCCGGTGCTTTCGACCTGCAGCGCCGGGCCGAGGAGGTGGCTGTTGACGAGTACATGGCCCTGGCTGTCGCGCTGCATTGAATGGGGCTGCGCCGGTGCGCGCGCAAGCTCTTGTCCTACGGCCTAATCAGCCTTGCCTGATGGTCCGACGGCTGCGCCTTGCCTACATTGAAATCGTGGCTGGCACGCGGTGTGCCGGGCCACAAGCAAGGAGTCCATCATGCAACTTGGCACAACCACTTCCAATAGGCCCTTGGCCGTGCGACGCCCTGCAGCATCCCGGCTGTGCATCGCCTGTTCCTTGACGCTGGTGATGGTGCTGGGCGCCTGCGGCAAGGCCGATGACGGCAGGACCGTGGGCCAGAATCTGGACGCCGCGGTGGCGAGCACCACCAATGCGGCAACCGAGCTCAAGTCGGAGGTCAAGGAGTCAGCCGTCAATGCCGGCACGGCGATTCAGGCTGCTACGGAGCAAGCCAAGGCCGCTGCAGCGCAGACCGGCAGCAACGTGGCCGCCACGCTGGACGATGCCGCCATCACGGCCTCGGTATCTGCCGGACTGGCGAAAGATCCGGATCTCAGCGCCATCAAGATCGACGTCGACACTGCCAATGGCACGGTCAGCATCTATGGGCCCGCGCCCACGGAGAGCGCACGGGCCCGCGCGACCGAGATCGCCCGCGCTGTCAAGGGCGTGGTCGGCGTCAACAACAAGCTGACCGTCAAGTCCGGCTGATGGCGGACTGGGAGGGCGTCGTTGGCCACTGGTCATAAAGACGAACCTCCAGCTGCTGGCCCCAGAGCTCGATCTGGGCCGGTGTGCCGGCATGTGGCTGGTTGGCTGCCCTTCCACGGACGTAGCCCAGCGCCACGCAGGTCGCTGCGCGGGGGCTCCAGCCGGCGGAAGACACTTCGCCGACGTAGCTACCGTCAATCACAATGGCTTCGCCGCCCCAGAGATAGGCCAGCCCGTCTTGCAGCACCAGCGTCACCAACTTCTTGCGCAGCGGCGCACCAGACGCTGCCAGCAGGGCCGGACGGCCCATGAAAGGCGCGGGCTTGTCCATCTTGACTGCAGATGCCAGACCCGCCTCCCACGGGCTTTCATCAGGCCCCAGTTCTGCGCCCCAGGCGCGCCGGCCCATCTCGATGCGCAGGGCGTCCAGGGCATAGTAGCCGGCATCCACCAGGCCCAGATCGGCGCCGCAGCGTTTGAGTTCCAGATACACATGGCGCGTCATCTCGACCGGCACGTAGAGTTCGAAGCCGGGCCCGCCAACGTAGCTCATGCGTGCGGCCCGCACCCGCGCAAAGCCGAGGTCGATCTCCCGGGTCCATGAGAACCTGAGACCCTCCGGCGCCAGGTTCTCCGGGCTGACGCGTGCCAGCAAGGCTCGGGCATTCGGGCCCATGACCGAGAGCACGCAGTACATGGCCGAAACATCGGTCAGCGTGACATGTTGCGCGGGATCGATGTGGCGCGAGATCCAGTCGAAGTCGCGTACGCTCTGGGCCGAGCCGGTGACGATCAGGAAGCGCTCTGCTGCCAGCCGGATGACCGTGAGGTCGCTCTCAAAGCCGCCTCGCTCATTGAGCATGGCGGTGTAGACCATCTTGTCGACTGGCACATCCATCTCGTTGGCGCACAGCCGCTGCAGCAAGGCCAGGGCATCGCGCCCCTGCAGCAGCAGCTTGGAAAACGAGCTCTGGTCGTACAGCGCCACGGCTTCGCGGGTAGCGCGTTGTTCCTGCTGCACCCAGGCCAGCCAGTCGGGCCGGCCCAACGTGTGGGCCGCGGGTGCGGCGCCGGCCGGACGGAAGTAGTTGGCCCGCTCCCAGCCGTTCTTGGCGCCGAACTCGGCGCCGGCCGCACCCAGCAGGTGGTACAGCGGTGAGGTACGCAGCGGCCTGGCGGTCAGCAGTTCCTGGCGTGGCCAGCGCATGGCGTAATGCAGACCCAGGGTTTCCGCGGTACGGGCAAACAGTGCGCGACGGTTGCCAGTGAAGGCACCAAAGCGGCGGATATCCACGTCCCACAGGTCGGTGCTGGGCTCTCCGCCAATGATCCATTCGGCGGTCAGCCGGCCAGCGCCGCCCGAGTTGGCGATGCCGGCCGAGTTGAAACCGGCGCAGACGAAATAGTTGCGGCATTCCGGTGCCTCACCCAGGATGAAATTGCCGTCCGGTGTGAAGCTCTCCGGCCCGTTGAGCAGCATCTTGATCTGCGCCTGCTCCAGGCAGGGGGTTCGGTGCATGGCGTTGCGCATCAGGGGTTCGAACTGGTCCCAGTCCTCGTCGAGCAGCTCGAACTGGAAGGTGGCAGGAATGGGGTCCACTTTCCAGGGCTTGGCCACCGGCTCAAAACCACCCATCACCAGGCCACCGACCTCCTCCTTGTAGTAGATGAAGCCATCCGGGTCGCGCATGACGGGCAGCATCGGATGCACACCTGCAATGGGGCCGGTGACGATGTAGAAGTGTTCGGCCGAATACAGTGGCACATTGACGCCAGCGAGTTGCCCGAACTGGCGTGCCCATTGGCCAGCGCAGTTGACCAGTACCTCGCAGCGCACCGTGCCCCGAGCGGTTTGTACCCCTGTGACCCGGCCGGACTCCACCAGCACCCCGGTGACCGGCACGCCCTCGACCAGCGTGCAGCCCAGCTTGCGCGCGCCCTTGGCCAACGACATACACAGGTCGGCAGGGTTCGCTTTGCCGTCACCCGGCAACCAGATCGCGCCTTGCAGGTCGTCAGTACGCATGATCGGGTACTTGTCGCCGGCCTCGGTGGCCGAGATCAGGTGGCATTCGACGCCGAAGCTGTTGGCCATCGCCACTTGTTTTTTCAGCGTCTGCATGCGCTCGGGCGTGCGCGCTACATTCACGCTGCCGCACTGTTTCCAGCCGGTGGCCAGACCGGTTTCCTGCTCCAGGGTGGAATACAGCGTGATGCCGTACTTGCTCATCTGCGTCATGTTGCGGTTCGGGCGCATCTGTCCGACCAGGCCTGCGGCATGCCAGGTGGTGCCGCTGGTGAGCTTGCCCTGTTCCAGCAGCAGCACATCGGTGCAGCCCATCTTGGCGAGGTGGTAGGCGGTGGAACAACCGGCGATGCCGCCGCCAACAATCACAATGCGGGCTTGGGTGGGTAGGTTCATGCCGAGGTCCGTAGGTTGGCAGGATGGAGGTATCTGCAGGTCTGGTGGGCACCGTCGCGCGCTGCCGTTCTAGCCCAGGCGAAGTGCCATGACGCCGGCAACGATGGTCAGCGTGCCGATGGCGCGCCGCGCTGTGAACCGCTCCTTGAGCAGCCAGGTGCCCAGCAGCACCGCGAACAGGACCGAGGTTTCGCGCAAGGCGGCCACCGTGGCCACTGGAGCCTGGGTCATGGCCCACAGCGCGATGCCATAAGACCCAAGCGACGCCAGTGCCCCGCCCAGCGCCAGCGGCCAGCGCGCCCGTACGTAGGGCAGCACCACAGCGCGGCTGCGCCGGCGCAGCACGATCAGTGCAAACGGCCAGCCGTCCAGCGCGAACAGGGTGACGACGTACTGCAGGGCATCGCCCGAGATGCGCGAACCCAGGGCATCGACCACGGTATAAATGGCGATAACCACCGCATTGCCCAGGGCGAAGCGCACGGCCCGCGGCGACTCCAGTGCGTGCCGGGACAGGCCCAGCGTCAGCACACCGCAGCTGATGCCCATTACGCCGGCCCAGGCGAAGGGACTCAGGTGCTCTCCCACGGTCAGCGTGGCGGTCAGGGCCACCAGCAGCGGCGCGGTACCGCGCATCAGGGGGTATGTCAGGCCCAGATCGCCATGGCGGTAGGCGCCGGTCAGGGCTATGTAGTAGGCAATATGGATCGTGACCGAGGCCATGATGTAGGGCCAGGCGGCGGTCGGTGGCCAGCCCAGCCACAGCACCAGCGGAATTGTGACCAGGGAGCCCAGCATGTGGATCAGGGCGGTGTCCAGCGCCTTGTCGGTGCTGGACTTGACCAGTGCGTTCCAGCCAGCGTGCAACAACGCGCCCAACAGCACCGTGGCCACCAGGCTCCAGGTCAAGGCCCGCCCTCGCCACAGGTCACGAAGGCGACCCGGAAACTGGATGCAACTGACAACGCCAGGCCCGGTCCAAAAAATGCCGCAGCGGCGGCGTGCTGCGCTGCGGATCCTTCGCCAGGTCGTCCCACAGGCGTAGCCGCACGGCATCGGCAGCACCCGGCAACGCTATGAATTCAGTAGCTGCTTGCGCTGCAAATACACCACCTTGCAGCAACAAGCTGCGCTGGGAGTCGGCAGAGAGCTGGTTCCGGTAGCTGCTGCGGGTGGCACACAGATAGCGCTTGGCGTCCACATGCAGCCGGATTGCGTCCAGCACCGGCTGGGTAAACAGGCCGCGCAAGAACTGCAGTACACGGTACTGGTGCACATCATCTACGCCATGCAGGCTCGGTGTTTCGCCCAGGTCGTGCAACAGGTGTCCCAGGTCGTGCAACAACGCGGCGCAGACCAGGCTGTCGTCGGCGCCTTCCTGCTCTCCGAGGCTGGCGGTTTGCAGCGCATGTTGCAGCTGGGTTACCGGCTCGCCGCTGTATTGCTCGCCCCCGCGCTGTTCGAACAGCTGTTCAATATCAGCCAGTGTCAGGGCCATGGCAGCGAATAGGTCTTGAGGTTGGTGAAGCTCTTTATCGCCTCCTGCACACCTTCCTTGTAACCCAGGCCAGAATCCTTGATGCCGCCAAAGGGCGTGAGTTCCAACCGATAGCCCGGAACCTCGCGCACGTTCACGGAGCCCACCTGCAGTTCGCTGACAAAGCGGGTGACGTAGTCCAGGCGGTTGGTGCAGACCGCGCTCGACAGGCCATAGGCCGTGCCGTTGGATATGGCGATGGCCTCGTCGATGGAGTCAAAGCGGATGATGGGCGAGACTGGGCCAAAGGTCTCTTCCTTGACCAGCAGCATGTCCGGATGTACCTGGTCCAGCACGGTCGGCGCATACAGTGCACCTTGGCGCTGGTTGCCCAGCAGCAGTCGTGCGCCCTGGGCCACGGCGTCGTTGACGCGGCCCTCAAAAGAGCGCGCTGCGGCCTCGTCGATCACCGTACCCATCATTTTCGCCGGGTCCAGCGGGTCGCCATGGCTCCAGGCCCGGGTCTTGGCCACCACCTGCTCGACAAAGTGGTCGGCTACCGAGCGCTGTACCAGCATGCGCTTGATCGCGGTGCAGCGCTGGCCCGAATTCTTGTACGAGCCTTGCACCGCAAGCGTCGAGGCCTCGTCGATATCCGCGTCTTCCATCACGATGATCGGGTCGTTGCCACCGAGCTCCAGCACCATGCGCCGGTAGCCGGCGCGCGCGGCAATGTACTTGCCAATGGCCACGCCGCCGGTGAAGGTGACCAGATCCACCTGGGGATGGGTGATCAGCTCGTCCGCAATTTCGCGCGGATCGCCAGTGAGCACACTCAACATCTCCGGAGGCAGGCCCGCCTGGTACAGGATGTCGGCGAACAAGATAGCCGAGAACGGCACCTTTTCCGATGGCTTGAGCACCATGCGGTTGTTGGTGGCAATGGCCGGTACCACCTTGTGCGCGACCTGGTTCATCGGATGGTTGAAAGGCGTGATCGCCGTGATCACGCCCAGCAGTGGCCCGCGCTGGGTGTAGACCCGGCGTTGCTTTCCATGGTGTGTCAGGTCGCAACTGAAGATCTGGCCATCGTCCTTGAGCACCTCCTGCGCGCCGAAGACCAGTACATCGCTGACACGACCGGCCTCGTACATGGCATCTTTCAGGCACAGGCCGGACTCGACGCTGATGAGCAGCGCGATTTCGTCGCGCCGCTGCCCCACCAGCGCCGCTGCGCGGTTCAGGATGGCGGCGCGCTCGAAGCGGCTGAGCTGCGCTTGGTAGGCCTGGGCGCGTGAAATTGTTTCGCGCACTTGTTCCACCGTGGCCTTGGGCACATGGCCGATGCTCTGCCCCGTGAAGGGGTTGGATACGGCAATGCGCCGCCCAGCGTCAGGGCTGGCCGCGACCTGGCGGCCGGCAAGCCGCATGGCATCAAGATGGTGGTCCCGGATGTATTGGGCAATCATGGGCGGCGGGCTTCTACTGTGCCTGGTTCAGCGCCAGGTCGAAGGCATCGAAGTTGCGCCAGCGCCGGTTGGGGTCGAGACCGGGCAGCCGTCGGTTGAAAATCAACGGGACCCGCTGCTCACTGATGCCGCCATGCGAGCGCAGTGGCACTTCCAGGGCCGACAGATCGTGGCGTGACTGCGAAGTTCCGATCACGGTAAAGCGTTCGGACACGGCCACCACATCGCCAATGCGATCTGCCGGCAATTCGAAGCGCGCTGCCGCCTGCGCCCGTGGCAACACCAGTTCCATGCCGCGTTCGCGTCCCAGGCGCTGGCATACCTGATCGGGGTCTGCGTCGCTGGGCAGGTAGACCGTGGCGAACGAACCCAAAGCCCCGTGGTGCACCACATAGGGGTCGGTGATCGGCAGGATCACCCGCGCGCGTGCCACGCCAAGCCAGGTGTCGAACCAGTCCTGCAGGTAGATCACGTCGGGTGTCCCGTCCATCGACACCTTGGCGTTCATGCCGTGGTCGGCAGTGAGGGCGATCACGCAGCCCATGGCGTCGAGCTGGCCCAGGTAGCCGTCCATCATGGCGTAGAAAGCGTTGGCACCGGCTGTTCCGGGTGCATGCTTGTGCTGCACGTAGTCGGTGGTCGAGAGATACATCACGTCGGGTTTTCGCAACCGCATCAATTGCACACCGGCGGCGAATACGAACTCCGACAGGTCGGCGCTGTAGACACCGGGCAGGGGCCTGCCCACCAGTTCCAGGGCGCCTTCGACACCGTGTTCGGCCAGGTTGACCTGATCGGCCTTCTCGGCGGAGAAGCACACGCCTTGCATCTTGTGGCCAAGCAGGCTGCGCAGCTTGTCCTTGGCCGTCACCACGGCCACCGACTTGCCGGCGTCAGCCAGGGCCGCGAGCACGGTGGGCGCGCGCAGCCACTTGCTGTCGTTCATCATCACTTCGGTGTTGCTGGCAACGTCGAACAGGTAGTTGCCGCAAATGCCGTGTACGCTCGGTGGTGCACCGGTGACGATCGACAGGTTGTTCGGGTTGGTGAAGCTGGGCACCACACAGTCGGCGATCAGGCCCGTGCCCTCGGCCAGGGTGCGCTTGAGCCATGGCATGTGGCCGGTAGCCACCGCCTGGGACACGTAGTCGGGCTCACACCCGTCGACGCAAACTACAACGGTGGGCGTGTTCGGCAAATGGTAGGTTCGGGCATTAACGTGCAGCACGGTGCGTTCTCTCGGAAGGGTCTCGGTCGGAATGGAGCAATGGCTCGGTCCGGGCGCGTTCCTGGCGCCGCAGATCGTTGGCTATGGTGCGTTCCTTGCTCTCCATGGCATGGGCGAACATGGCCTGGCCGGCGGCGTCTGGCTCACCGGAGGCAATGGCCTTGACAATCTGGCGGTGCTCGCCGGCCGATACCGGCATCAGCCAGCCGTCAGCCAGATTCAGCCGCCGAAACAGCGACAGCTCCTTGATCAGCTTGCGGTAGATCGCTGTTAGCTTGCGGTTGCCGGCCATCTCCACCAGCCGGTCGTGGAATTTGAGGTTCAGCAGGTGATAGCTGTGGGCATCATCGGCCTTCACGGCCTGCTCCATCTGTTCCACCAGCGTGCGTACTTCGCGCAGCTGCGGTGCGGTGATGTGGGTGGCCAGTTGGCGTCCTACCAATTCGTCCATCACTGCGCGCAAGTCGAAGATTTCCACCGCCTCGTCGATCGGAATGTCACGCACGAAGACGCCGCGGTTCTTTTCGTTGCGCACCAGGCCGGCCTCCTCCAGCATGCGGAATGCTTCCCGTACCGGCCCGCGCGAGACGCCCATGCGTTGCGCCAGCGTGGCCTCAATCAGTTTGCTGCCAGGGGCATATTCGCCGGCCAGGATGGCGCGTTCGATCTCGTGCTGTACCACCGTGGTGAGCGAGTTGCTCTGCAACAGCGCGATGGTGGGATGGAGTGCAGCCTGCATGGTGCGCATTGAAGCACAACGCCGAAGATTGTCAACAATCTGCAAAAAACAATTGACAAGGGCCGGGGGTCGAAGTTAAATCAAGTTGCACTGTGCCGCAGTCCGTGGCCAATACCGGATTCTTCGTCACGGCAATGTCATCCCCAGGTTGCAGAATTGTCACTTTTACTTGTAGGAGCCATCCATGCGTTTGAGCAGATTGACCCCCGGTTTTGGCAAGTCCCTGATCATGCTGGCTCTGGCTGCCATGGCTGGAATTGCCATGGCGCAAAAGACCCAGTTGCTGGTCTACACGGCGCTGGAGACGGACCAGATCAAGGCCTACCAGGAAGGCTTCAACCGCGTCAATCCGGATATCGAGATCAAGTGGGTGCGTGACTCCACTGGCGTGATCACGGCCAAGCTGCTGGCAGAGAAGGCCAACCCCCAGGCTGATGTGGTGATGGGTGTGGCCGCGTCCAGTCTGGCCCTGATGGACAAGCAGGGCATGCTGGAGCCCTACGCGCCGCTGAATCTGGATGCCATCATGAGCCAGTACCGGGACAAGCGCAAAGTGCCGGCATGGTGGGGCATGGATGTCTGGGGCGCCACCGTGTGTTTCAACACGGTGGAGGCGCAAAAGCGCAACATCCCCGTGCCGACGACCTGGCAGGATCTGACCAAGCCGGTCTACAAGGGACAGGTGGTCATGCCAAACCCGGCCTCCAGCGGAACTGGCTACTTTGATGTGATCGCATGGTTGACATTGTTTGGTGACAAGAATGGATCGGGCGGTGGCTGGAAGTTCATGGACAGCCTGCACGAGAACATTGCGCAGTACACGCACTCTGGCTCCAAGCCCTGCAACATGGCAGCCAGTGGCGAATTCGTCGCCGGGATCTCCTTTGAATACCGGGCCAATGCCAACAAGGCCAAAGGCGCGCCTATCGAGCTGGTGTTCCCGAAGGAGGGCCTGGGCTGGGACCTGGAGGCCTTTGCGATCCACAAGGGTACGAAGAAGCTGGATGCGGCCAAGAAGCTGGCGGACTGGGCGTCCAGCAAGGACGCGATGCTGCTGTATGGCAAGAACTTCGCCATCACGGCCCAGCCGGGCGTGGCCTCGCCGCTGGCCAACGTGCCCAAGGACTATGAGTCTCGTCTGGTGAAGATGGACTTCAACTACGCCGCCGAAAACCGCGAGCGCATTCTGGCTGAGTGGACCAAGCGCTACAACGCCAAGACCGAGAAGCGTTGATCTGCTGCGTGTCCGTACGCACTGACCTGGCCCGCCGCGCCAGCGCCGGGGCTCCTGCTGCATGAGCACCGCCGGACCGTTCCCAAGGGCGACAACGAAGTTGCGGCGCAGACTCACAATTGCGCGTAGCGCTTGTGATGTCGTAGCCAATACCGCAGCGCGCAGCGCGAAGGTTCCCCAATGAGCCAAACTGCCTTTCTGGAACTGCGTCAGATCCGCAAGGACTTTGGCACGTTTGCAGCCCTTCGGGATATTGAGCTGGGGATTCATAAGGGCGAATTCGTTTGCTTCCTGGGCCCTTCCGGCTGTGGCAAGACGACGCTGCTGCGCATCATCGCCGGCCTGGAGGTACAAAGTGGTGGCAGCATTGCCCAGGGCGGGCGCGATATTTCCCGGCTACCACCGGCCTTGCGTGACTATGGCATCGTGTTCCAGAGCTACGCCTTGTTTCCCAACCTGAGCGTGGCCGACAACGTCGCTTACGGCCTGGTGAATCGCAGGACGCCCAGGGCCCAGATTCAACAGCGGGTGCAGGAATTGGTGCAGCTGGTCGGTCTGCCTGGCAGCGAAGGCAAGTTTCCGGGCCAGCTTTCGGGCGGACAGCAGCAGCGCATCGCGCTGGCGCGGGCGTTGGCAACGTCGCCCGGGCTGCTGCTGCTGGATGAACCCTTGTCGGCGCTGGATGCGCTGGAGCGGGTGCGTCTGCGGCAGGAGATTCGCGCCTTGCAGCAAAAGCTGGGTGTTACCACCATCATGGTGACCCACGACCAGGAAGAGGCATTGAGTGTGGCGGACCGGATCGTCGTTATGAACCAGGGCGTTATCGAACAGGTGGGTACGCCGCTGCAGGTGTACCGCGAGCCGGCTTCACCATTTGTGGCGGATTTCGTCGGCAAGGTCAACGTACTGCCAGCGCAGGTGGCCGCCGGCGAGTTGCGTTTTGGTTCGATGTGCCTGCCCTGTGAGCACGCGGACGGACCGGCCAGGGTCTATCTGCGGCCCGAGGACGTGCTGGCCCGCCCGATCGGTCCGGATGACAAGCATGTGTTTGATGCGCTGATCGAAAAGATCGAGTTCCTGGGTTCCTTCTGTCACGTGCATGTGACCTCGGCGGCACTGGGTGCGCATCGGCTGATGGTCTATCTGTCGCTCAACTTCCTGTCCGAGCAGTCGCTGCAGGTTGGTTCTACACTGCCGCTGCGGCTACTGCCCGAGCGCATCAAGGTCTTCAACGCCGCGCCGGTTGGCGTGGCTGCTCCTCACTGACGGACCGGCCGATGTCAGTTGCATTGCCTGTCCCGCGCGTTGCCGCCCCCGTGCGGCAGGAGCAGCACTGGATGGATCGGCTGGCCCATGGGCTGCTGGCCCTGGTGGTTTTGGTGCTGGTTGCTTTTCTGGCCCTGCCCCTGCTGGCCATCCTGCAGCAGTCTCTTCAGGGGCGAGAGGGCGAATTTGTCTGGCTGGACAACTTTCTGGCCTATGCCAAGACACCAGCGCTGCTTGACAGCCTGTGGAACAGCGTCTGGGTGTCAACAGCTGTCACGCTGATTGCCTTGCCCCTGGCATTCATCTTTGCCTATGCCCTGACCCGTTCCTGTATGCCTTTCAAGGCGCTGTTTCGCGGCATTACCTTGGTGCCTTTGCTGGCACCTTCGCTGCTGTCGGCGATTTCATTGATCTATTGGTTTGGCAACCAGGGAGTGCTCAAACTCTGGATGCAGAGCTTGGGCATCGACCAGATCTACGGCGCACCAGGCATTGTGGTGGCCGAGTGTTTTGCCGTATTTCCCCATACGCTGATGATCCTCGTGACGGCCCTGGGCCTGGCCGATGCCCGTCTGTATGAAGCGGCCGACGCCATGGGCACCAGTGATGCGCGCAAGTTCTTCACCATCACCCTGCCGGGCGCCAAATACGGCCTGATTTCAGCGGCGCTGGTGACCTTTACGTTGGTAATCACAGACTTCGGCATACCGAAGGTCATTGGCGGCAACTTCAATGTGCTGGCCACCGACATTTTCAAGCTGGTGATCGGGCAGCAGGACTTCTCGCGCGGTGCAGTGGTGGCGATCTTGCTGCTGGCGCCTGCGGTGTTGACCTTCGCTGTGGACAGCTACGTCAGCCGGCACCAGACGGCGATGCTGACTGCGCGCGCTGTACCGTACAGTCCGAAGCCGGCCAAAGGCTTCGACCGCTTCATGACCGTTTGTTGCCTGTTGATGGCTTCGTTGGTACTGGCAATGCTGGCGATGGCGGTGTTCGCGTCGTTTGTCTCGTTCTGGCCTTATGACCTGAAGCCCAGTTTGCGGCACTACACCTTGGGATTGCTCGATGCCGAAGTGGGGGAAGCCTTTTTCAACAGCCTGAAGATGGCAGCCGGCACCGCCATCTTTGGTACTGCGCTGGTGTTCTGCGGCGCCTATCTGTTGGAAAAAACCAAGGGCGCGGACCGTTTGCGAGGGCTTTTGCGCCTGTTGGCGATGTTGCCAATGGCTGTGCCGGGCCTGGTGCTGGGCCTGGGTTACATCTTCTTCTTCAACGATCCTGGCAATCCGTTGGGCGGTATCTACCACACACTGACGCTGTTGACGCTGTGCACCATTGTCCACTTCTATACCACCGGCCACCTCACTGCAGTGACGGCGCTCAAGTCACTGGACGGCGAGTTTGAGGCGGTCAGCGCGTCGCTCAAGGTGCCGTTCTTCAAGACATTCTGGCGGGTCACGCTGCCGGTGTGCCTGCCTGTGCTGGTGGACATTGCACGCTACTTCTTCATCAACGCCATGACCACGATTTCTGCCGTGGTGTTCCTGTATGCACCCGAAACCAAGGTTGCGTCGATAGCCATCCTGAACCTGGACGAGGCCGGCGAAATGGGTGCGGCAGCAGCCATGGCTGTGTTGATCGGCCTGTCATCAGCCATGGCCACACTGGTATTCAAGCTGCTGACTTTCTGGGTCAATCGGCGCACCCAGGCCTGGCGCCAGGCAGCGCGCTGACCCGACAGCGAAACCCATTCCTGCGAGGTATCCATGGACCGTGACAAGATCCTGTTGACCCCCGGCCCCCTGACAACCAGCCTGCGCACCAAGCTGGCCATGCTCAAGGATTGGGGTTCCTGGGATGCCGAGTTCAACGCTGTCACGGCACGGGTGCGGCACAGTTTGCTGGACATCATCCATGGTCATGACAGCCATGTGGTGGTGCCGCTGCAGGGCAGCGGTACCTTCAGTGTTGAAGCTGCGGTGGCGACGCTGGTGCCGCTGGATGGCCACGTGCTGGTGCTGGACAACGGCGCTTACTGCAAGCGCGCCGCCCGGCTGACCTCACTGATGGGGCGACGTTGCAGCGTGCTGGACTTCGGTGACCATGAGCCGGTATCGGCCGCGGCACTGGACGCCAGGGTGGCGTCCGATGCGAGCATCACGCATGTGGTGGTGATCCACTGCGAAACCGGCGCTGGCGTGCTCAATCCGCTGGAGGCGGTGGCGGCGGTCTGCGCCACCCATGGCAAGGGGCTGATCGTGGATGCCATGAGCTCCTTTGCCGCACTGCCGATCGATGCTCGCTCGGTCCGTTTTGACGCCCTGGTGGCGGCCAGCGGCAAATGCCTGGAAGGTGTACCGGGCATGGGTTTCGTTTTCATACGCAAGACAGTTCTGGATGCCTGTGCCGGGCGCAGCCAGTCTCTGGCCATGGACCTGCATGACCAGTACCTGTACATGGAGAAAACCGGCCAGTGGCGCTTCACGCCGCCAACCCATGTGGTGGTGGCGCTGGCTGAAGCTATTGCCCAGTTCGAGGCCGAGGGTGGCCAGCCGGCCCGTCTGGCGCGCTACCAGGCAAACTGCCGCACCTTGGTTGATGGCATGGCGCAAATGGGATTCAAACCCTTTCTGGACCCAGCCGTACAAGCGCCGATCATTGTCACCTTCCATGCTCCGGGCGGCAGCAGCTATGCTTTCAAGGCGTTTTACGAGGCCGCCAAGGCGCATGGCTTCATTCTGTATCCGGGCAAGCTGACGCAGGTGGAGACCTTTCGTGTTGGCTGCATTGGCGCCATCGGGCCATTGGAGATGGAACAGGCGGTGCATGCAGTGCGTTTGGCACTGCAGGACCTGGGGTTGGCGTCCGGCGCGCCGG
Source organism: Rhodoferax sp. (assembly GCA_031372035.1). Classification (GTDB taxonomy): domain Bacteria; phylum Pseudomonadota; class Gammaproteobacteria; order Burkholderiales; family Burkholderiaceae_C; genus CAISIP01. The sequence goes on from JANMKM010000589.1 coordinate 20,920, forward strand.
CACATTGAACGATTGGAAACAGAGCATGGCTGACAAACTCCATCCCGCATTGGCTGCTATCAAGAAGTCCGGCGCCACCAAGGTCAAGGTTGCCGTAAGCGACATTGACGGCATCCTGCGCGGCAAATACTTGCACAAGGACAAATTCTTCGGCGCTGCTGAGTCGTTCCCCAAAGGTGGGTTCGGGTTCTGTGACGTGGTCTTGGGCTGGGATTCCAGTGACGTGTGCTACGACAACACCACCTTGACCGGATGGCAACACGGGTTCCCGGATGCGCTGGCGCGCCTGGATTTGGGCACCGCTCGGCGCGTACCCTGGGACAACCAGGTGCCTTTTTTTCTGGGCGAGTTCGTCAACGCGGATGGATCTGCACACGCAGTGTGCCCACGCCAGACGCTCAAGCGGGTGCTGGCGCGCGCGCAGAAGCTGGGATTCACGTCGATGACTGGCATGGAGTTCGAGTGGTTCAATTTTCGCGAGACCCCCCAGAGCTGGGCAGCCAAGAAGGGCGTGGCCCCGGAGCCGCTCACCAGCGGGATGTTTGGCTATTCGTTGCTACGCATGGCGGACAACCCGGAGTTTTTCAATGCGCTGATGGATGAAATGCTGGCCTTTGGCGTGCCGATCGAAGGTCTGCACACCGAGACCGGTCCCGGTGTCTACGAAGTGGCCATCGGCTTCAGCGAGGCGCTGGAGCAGGCCGACCGTGCCATCCTGTTCAAGACCGGTGCCCGGGAGATCGGCAAGCGGTTCGGCATCATGCCCAGCTTCATGGCCAAGTGGAGTCAGCAGTATCCAGGCTGCAGCGGGCACATCCACCAGAGCCTGTCGGACGGGCGCAACAACCTGTTCTTTGATGCCAAGAGCCCGCGCAAGATGAGCAAGCTGTTCGAGAGCTATCTGGCCGGACAAGTGGCGTGCCTGATGGAGTTCGGGCCGATGTTCTGGCCCACGATCAACAGCTACAAGCGCCTGGTCGATGGCTTCTGGGCGCCGGTCAAGCCGACCTGGGGCATGGACAACCGCACAGCCAGTTTTCGCGTGATAGCCGGCAGCGCCAAGGCCACGCGCCTGGAGACCCGCTGTCCAGGCGCCGATGTCAACCCCTATCTGGCCATGGCGGCGGTGATCGCCGCCGGCCTGCATGGCGTCGAACAGGGCCTCAAGCTCACGGCGCCTCCGATCACCGGTACCAACCAGGGTGCGGAGCATGTGCCGCGTGCGCCGCGGACTCTGATCGAGACCACGCGCAATTTCCGGGACTCGAAGATCGCACGCGATTGGCTGGGGGACACCTTTGTTGACCACTTTGCGGCCACCCGAGAGTGGGAGTGGCGCCAGTGGCTCGACGGTGTGACCGACTGGGAATTGAAGCGCTACTTCGAGATCATTTGACTGCCCGGCATGCGCCGCGCGATATCACCACAGGTTTGACCATGAGTATCAGCAATTTTTCCTTTCCCACCCCAATCCGCTTCGGTGTCGGCGCGCGCAAGCTGGTTGGGCGCCACCTGCTCGACGGCGATTTTCGTCGGCCGCTGATCGTCACCGACCGGGCCCTGGCGGCACTGCCGGTGCTGGCCGAGTTCCGCGGTTTGCTGCAAGGCCTGGATGTCGCAGTGTTCTCCGGTGTATTTGGCAATCCCACTTGCAGCCAGGTCATGGATGGTGCTGCGGCCTACAAGGCGCATGCGGCCGACTGCATCATCGGTTTTGGCGGCGGTGCTGCCCTCGATGTGGCCAAGGTGGTGGGCGTTGCTGCAACCCACGAAGGCGACATTCTGGAATACGTCTGGGACCATCCGGCTGTGCGCAGCATCAGCCAGCCTGTGCCCTACTTCGTGGCCTTGCCCACGACCTCGGGCACGGGCTCGGAAGTTGGTCGCTCCAGTGTGGTCAGCGAGAACGAAAGCCATCTCAAACGCGTGATCTTCGATCCGAAGATCCTGGCACGCATGGTGTTTGCCGATCCGGAGCTCACGGTTGGCCTGCCAGCCCCCGTGACGGCTGCAACCGGCATGGATGCGCTGACCCACAACATTGAAAGCTATCTGTCGCCGGCGTACCACCCGTTGTGTGATGGCATTGCGCTGGAGGGCACGCGACTCGCAGCCGCAGCACTGCACACAGCCGTCATGGAGCCGGCGAATCTGCAGGCTCGTTCCGACATGATGATGTCCTCGATGATGGGCGCTATCGCCTTTCAGAAAGACCTGGGAGCAGTGCATTCCTGTGCCCATGCCCTCGGTGCCGTCTGTGACCTGCACCATGGACTGGCCAATGCCTTGATGATCGACACGGTTCTGGCGTGGAACCATGAAGCTGTGCCGGCCAAGTTTGAAGAACTAGCGCATGTTTGTCGGGTGCAAGGCGGTGGCACGGCCCTTGTGCCCTGGCTGAAGTCACTCAAGACCAGCATCGGCATCGCTGGCTCGCTGTCCGCACATGGGGTTGTGCCGGCGCAGATCCCGCGCCTGGTGGATATCGCGGTCAAGGACATCTGCCACCAGACCAATCCCAGGCCATGCACCGCGTCCGACTTTGAACGCCTGTTCCGGGCAGCGCTGTAAACCATGGAACCATTGAAGATTGGCATCAGCGCCTGCTTCCTGCATCCGGATCCGCAGCGCAAGGCTTTCGCCAAGAAGACCTTGCAGTACGTTGAGCAGTCGATGGCGCAGTGGGTCATGTCCGGTGGCGCTTTGCCAGTGATGATTCCGTCGGCCCCGGACGGTGCGACACCCGGTGGGATGACCCTGTCGCACTACGCCCATTGGCTGGATGGTCTGGTGATGCATGGTGGCTCCGACCTGTGGCCTGGCAGTTACGGCGAGGAGCCGATGCATCCGGACTGGAGTGGTGACCGCGTTCGTGACGCGTATGAACTGGCGCTGGTCCAGGCTTTTTCTGCCGCCGGCAAGCCGGTGTTCGGCGTGTGCCGCGGCTTGCAGTTGATCAACGTCGCCTTTGGTGGCACTTTGTACCAGGACATCGCGACCCAGCGTACAGGTGCGCTGGTGCATCGCGACGGCGAGATCTATGACCAGCACTTCCACACTCTGGAACTGGTGCCTGAAACCCGTCTGAGTCAGCTCCTGGAAAGCGCAAGCAGCTATAAAATAAATAGCATTCACCACCAAGGCATCAAGCAGTTGGCACCAGGCTTCGTGGTCGAGGCGCGGTGTCCAGACGATGGCGTGATCGAGGCGATCCGCCATGCCGGGGACGCATGGGTTGCGGCTGTGCAGTGGCATCCCGAGTTTCACAAACCCGAATACGGCGTTATCGATGACGCTCCCATCCTCAACGACTTTCTGGAAGCGGCGCGCGCCGCCCGAGCATGACCACCCTTTCCATCCATGACCCGGCAACCGGGGAACTGATCACCAACCTTGCAGCCGACGATGCCGCATCGGTGGCTGCCAAGACCGCGGCCGCACGCCTGGCACAGCCGGCCTGGGCTGCCCTGCCGCTGCAGCAACGCAAGCAATGCATTGAGCGCTTTCGCGCCGCGGTGGTGCGCGACCTGGAGTTGCTGGCCCGCACCATGACGCGCGAAACCGGCAAGCCGATCCGGATGTCGCGCAATGAACTCAACGGCCTGTTGGGACGCATTGATTTCTTCCTGCAGCAGGTGGAGCTGGCCGTGCAGACCGAAACCGTGTTCGATGACGCCGGCATGACGGAACAAATCGAGCATGTGCCGCTGGGGCTGGTGCTCAATATTTCGGCCTGGAACTATCCCTGGTTTGTGGGCTGCAACGTAATACTGCCAGCCCTGCTGACAGGCAACGCCGTGCTCTACAAGCCCTCCGAATATGCCAGCATGACAGGATTGGAGATCACCCGGTTGCTGCACGAAGCGGGTGTGCCCGCGACGGTGATGGCCTGCTTGGTGGGCGACGGTGCGGTCGGTGCGGCATTGCTGCAGCAACGCGTGGATGGCGTGTTCTTTACTGGCTCCTACGCCACCGGGCAGCGGATCGCCCAGGCCGTGGGTACCAAGCTGGTCAAGCTGCAGCTTGAACTCGGTGGCAAGGATCCGACCTACGTGTGTGACGATGCGGACCCGAAGCTGGCGGCCGAATCGCTGGCGGACGGCGCCATGTATAACACCGGCCAGAGCTGCTGTTCGGTGGAGCGCATTTACGTGCACGAGAAGATCCATGATGCTTTCGTTGCGGCCTTCGTCGACACGGTCAAGGGTTTCCGGACGGGCAATCCAATGGCCGAGGAAACCTATATCGGCGCGATCACCCGGGCGCCCCAGCTGGAGGTACTCGAAGCCCAGGTTGCCGATGCTCTGGCCCGGGGTGCCCTCCTGCTGGTGGGCGGCCGTCGTGCTGCGGGTCCGGGCAACTGGTTCGAGCCGACGGTGTTCAGTGGCGTCGACCATGGCATGGAACTGATGCGTGAAGAGAGCTTCGGGCCCATCATCGGCATCCAGAAGGTCACTGGCGATGACGAGGCGGTGCGTCTGATGAATGACACCCGCTACGGGTTGACGGCCGGGGTCTACACCCCCGATGCACAGCGCGCCCGCGCCGTGCTCACGCACTTGCGCGCGGGCAGTGTCTACTGGAACTGCTGCGACCGCGTCAGTCCACGCCTGCCCTGGAGCGGGTATGGCGATTCGGGCGTGGGGCTGACCCTGTTAACCTATGGCATCCAGACCTTCACCCGGCCGCGCGCCTGGCATCTGCGCAAGACGTGAAGCTCACGCTGTTCGATCTGGACCACACGCTGCTCAGCGGCGACAGTGATGTACTGTGGTGTAACTTCCTGATCGCCAAGGGCATTTTGCGGCGCGCTGAGTTTGCTTCGCGCAACGCCGACATGGAGGCACGGTACAAGGCCGGTACCGTGGGCGCCGATGAATTTGCCGCCTTCTACATCAGTACGCTGGCGGGACGCAGCGCCCGCCAATGGGAGCCGTTGCGCCAGGAATT
>JANMKM010000592.1:0-6147 GCA_031372035.1 Rhodoferax sp.
CGATCAGCGCTCGGGTGTTTGCAGCTTGATCGACTGTGCGCGTTTTTCCGGCAAAGCGCTGCTTCTCCAGCAGGGCGATTTCGTTCTTGATTTCTTGAGCGTGAACATCCGCATCAGCATCCACAAATGCACGGCGAGCCCCGTAATACTCGCCCTCGGAAATAAGGCCTGCCGCGTGCTGCGCATCAACCACTTTCTGCGCGTCAGCCAGCACATTCGATGCCGTGTCGGCGCTCTTGCGCATGTCGTCAATTTGCAGCGCCAACATGGCCTTTGCATCGGTTCGGGCAAAGGTGTACTTGTCACGGATGCCGGCGATCACTTTGGCGCGATCCTGTGGCGACGCATTGGCTGCATCAGCCTTGGCATTGGCCTCCTTGATTTCCTGAGCCATCTTCAACTCTTGGCTTTGGTATTGCAGGCGCAGTTTTGCGAACTCAATGCCGGCCAGGTCGGTCTTGGCCTTGTCGGCTGATGCCTTGGCAGATTCTTCACCAGCGTCAACAATCTTGCGTGCCGTGGCAAGTTGGTCCACCAGGATGGCACGGCGAGCAGCCGTCATTTCCGGGTTGTTGGACTTACGCGTGTCCAACGCCCTGATTTGCGCCTCAATGCCCGCTGCAACGGAGTCTGATGTCTTCACCCGTCCAATGCCCATCATGGCATTTATGGCCCCGCTAGCCTCCTCGCTGATGGCATGCCAGGCCCGTTCCACCAGTCCGAGATTTGCTGCGTGCGTAGGCAAGTGCGCCGTCAGCGCCTGCATGGTGATAGTGACGGCTTGCTGTTTCTTCCCCTGTTCCTCCAGATTGCGGATGTGCTCAAGCTGAGCCGGCGTCAGAAAGTGATAACTCTCGTTCGACTTTTCAGCCCAGCGCGCAACCCCATCGGTCATGCCAATGAAGTCTTTGACAATATCTTCCGACGACTTGCCGCTGGTACGAGCCAAAAGTTCTGTGGCCTTGGCTGTGATTTCAATGGCCTCGCTGCCGAACCGTCCGCTCCTGACTAGTTCGCCAACGATGGCGCGGGCGCTACCGATGGTGCTATCGGTGGCCTTTGCCACGCTGTCTGCCATGCGGTTGAACTGGCCTTCCGTGATCCCGGCGAAGTTGCCAGTCAGCGCCTGGCTCTGCGCGAACTCATGGCTCTGCGCGGCGCCCAGCGTGTACGCTACGCCCAATGCGCCCACAGCAGCCGTCACAGCGGCAATGCTGGCGCCCACGGGACTCATGGCCAAGGCCATCAGGCCACTGGCCTGCGCGAACAGGCTGGCAGAGCTTGCCAGGCGGTTGAAGTCCCCGCGCTGGGCTTCGCGCAGCATCACCACAAGCTCGCGCTTGGCCTGCGCACTCTTGAGGCTGAAACCATCCAGCGCAGCGCCAGCGCCATGGGCTCCAGCCGCGTTCTTGGCATGCGCAGCCGTGGCCGCTTCAAGCTGGGCAATCATGCCCTTGGCGGTGTCCGTCACACCCAGTTCTGCCGCCTGGAACTCCAACAGTTTTGCCTTGGACAGTCCAACAGTTTCAATCTGGCGTTGCAGTTTGGTAATGAACCGCTCTTGCTCGGCGTTCAACTCTACTTGCACCTGGCGGGTCTGCTTGCTGGCCCGATAGATGTTGTTCAACTCGCGGGTGTAGGCGTCGCTGCTGTCGCTCAGTTTGACAACAGCTTTCTCGGCCTTGGCCCCTGATTCCGCCATGCGGTCAAGCTCTGTAGCGGCTTGCTTGACCTGGCTGCTGTCAACAGCTAGCCCGAGTGAGGTAATGTTCATGACGTGGTTCTCAGGTTTGCGTAGTGAGCGGCCCGGACTGGGGCGTGAGCGAAGGATCGACCGGCCAGACGCTGAGCCAACATGCGGCCAATCAACGTGCATGCCGGCCTGACAACAACTGAAATAGATGGCATGGACAGATTGACCATGGGGATGGCAACAGTACTTAGGACTTCACTATTTGAAGTGTGGTTGTCCGGTCGAGGCGATTCCGGAAAACCTTTGAAATCCGCATGTCCATTGGTGCCATGCCGGTTTTCGCGTTCGGTCCTGCCTTCACTTTTTGAAGTGTGGTTGTCATGCCATACTTCATTTTTTGAAGCGGTTAAAGACCCGACCGGTTCATCTATTGAAGCAGTCGGTGTCAATTTTTGAAGTCGGATAATTTCCTTGTTGGTGGCAGTTTTCTTCGCCAATTCTTCAGTTTGGCGAATCAGCGCAAGCCCCATTGCCTGGTTCTTGATTGCTTTCCATTCGTTCGTTGCTTTTGCCGCGTCGATGTGCTTTGCCGGTACTTCAAAAGCCGAATAGTCGGTGAGTCTGTACAGCGTCGGCAAGCGCTGCCCACGTCGCGTGCAGCCGCCCTTGCGCGTCACAGCAATCAGGCCCACAGCCACTAAAGCCCGAAGGCTTTTCGCCAAGGTTGCCGGCGACGCGATTCCGTGATGGCGGGCGACGCTCAAGGGAAATGACAGGTCGCCATTGTTGGTGCTGCGTAGCTGACGCAGCAAGCCGATGTAGGCCAACTGGTCAGACGCGGAAAGACAACGCCATGCATTGCTGTCGATGATTTCCCAATAGAGGCGAGCATGCGCGCCTCGGGGGTCTGGCGGTGGCTTGCTATATCCGGCCATGTTGCGGCTCACTGATCAGCTCGTACACAGCGACACGCGAGTGTCTGAAGCCTTCATCGTCCCAAACATCGCGCTGCGCAACCGTTGCAATGTGGTACCCGAACTTGTCGTTCAGTTCCTTGATGCGTGCTGCAGGAGCCATGATCCCAGCTCGACGAAAGTCGAACGTGGTCTTCTCGCCTGCACGCAGCATTCCAACAACTCGACCATGCTGAACTACCGTCGCTGTGGACTTCGCGCTACCATCGTTCACGTTGGTGGTGCACTGGTTCATGCTGCAGTCACTTGCAGCACGCGCCGCAGATCGTCTGTCTTCCAATGAAGGCGACCGTTGATGCGGATGGGCCGCACTGGACCAGTCTCCGTGCAAGCATGCCCGCGCAAGGTTTGCGGCCGGAGATTCAGGTAGTGGGCAGCGGCAGCGGTCGGAACTGTCGGACGTGTCTCCCGCGCCAATGATGTGAAAGGAGGCGCGACGATGGCAGGTTTTTGCATGGCTTTGTCCAAGTAAGTTTTCTGAAAACTCGCTTGCTGCCATACAGAGAATGGGCGGCAACAAGCTCTCGCTCGCGCCGCCCATCCGGGCTACTTGTTGACCACCCCTACAAAGAGCATCCGCCCGGGTTATTCACCCCTGTGCTGTAGTGCGAGGCCAACTGGCTGTGTCTAGTTATTCTCAATGTGGATTTCTTGCGATTTCCATGTATTTGCGTCTAAGCCTTCACGGAACAGTCGGCTGAGTCGGAAAGACAGCGAAAACTGTTCAAACTGTTCCAATTTCGTTGCAAACTGGCCACACGCTGGTGAGCGTGCGGCGCTGTTCACAGTGCGGCCGCACCGTTGGCAACAAGGCGCGGCCTGCCCGAAACCACATCTGGTGTGAATCGAATCCCGGCCAGCCCCAAGATATGCGATTCAATGGTGGCCAGGAACGGGCGCAAGGCATCGATGCTGCGCGGGCGGTAGCCTTCGGCGGTCGCGCTGGGTTTGTGGCCCATGACTTGCGCAATCGCACCGGCAGGAGCGCCGGCAGCTTCACCCAACAGAGAAAAGGAACGGCGCAGCCCGTGGATGGTCAAGCCCTCGATACCAGCGTCGCGCAACACCTTGGCGTGGCCGCCACGGGGCTCTGTGATGCGCCCGCGCTTGCCAGTGCTGGCAAACACGAACGCATTGACTCGCGGCAGGCTGTCCAGTTGCTGCGCCAGATACCCGGTCAACGGGATAGTGCGAGTCGTGTCAACCTTGTCAGCAAGCGTCAGCTTGGACCATTGGAAGTCAACATCGGCCCATTTTAAGGCGGCAACTTCTTCACGGCGAGCACCCGTCATCAACAGTGCCTTGAGGTAGGTCGCAGTCGTTTTGTTGTCCAATTTGTCAGCGCCGGCAAACCAGCCAGGCAGTTGCGCCGCCTCCAAGCAGTCGGTACGCTTCTTCACCTGCGGCAGCGACTCCAAAATGGCAGGGGCGCGCCCAGCTTCACGGTCAACCATGGCCCGATATTCGGGCCAACCAGAACACCAACGCAGAAATCCTCGAAACATCATCAAGGCTCGCGTTGCTTGATGCCGCCCGGCCTTGGCTTCCAGGTCATACCAACACTTCAGAGAGTCCTCGTTCACGTCTGACAGCCGTAGAGTCAGCAACGGGGCAAGCGGCCCGGGCCGGGTCAGTCCGGCGCCGCGCTTCTTACGCTCCCCGCCCGGCGCAGCCATTGCCACAAGGTCTGCACGGTAACGGGGCTTCCACGCATCACGGCGTACCGGTCGGCCATGTTTCATGTAGTACGGCCAGGCATCGGAAACCTTCACCGCGGCCCTGCGATCAGTTTCGACTTGTGCCGCTGTAGCGGCGGTCCTGGCTACCGTCTCAGCCAGCGCATCGCGTTTCAGGCTTCGCGGGTCGCGACCTTGGTCTATCAGACGCTGCAACTCGCGGGCCTTACTGCGCGCCTCATCAATCAACCAATCATTAGGGCTCCCAATTGTTATCCTGATTGTCTTGTCCTGGTAGCGGCTCTGGAACACGTAGGCGGGTTTTCCGGACGGGGTGGCCCTGAGCCCCAACCCAAGGGCTGTCGAGTCCCACAGGAAGGCCTGGGCCTTTTCAAGCGGACACTTGAAACCTGCCACTCGGCCGGCAGTAAATGCCACTCTTGCCATGATGAACCCCGGTTGTCGATGCCTCTGAGTTTTTCAGAACTTGGCAATTTCAGCGACTGTTCCGTTGCCATTTACGACTGTTGGCTGACTCAGGTCGCGGTTGCCGCCTCGACGCTCGCCAGGATGTAACTACGGATGTAAGCGGAATTGCTCGGAACCTCTCAATCCAATTCAACGTAAGACGAAACACGAAGCTACCGGTCACTGCGCAAACTGTTGATTTGCATAGAGACAAGCTACATTCATCAACAGCAACGGATGCATTTGCGCCGTCATTCGTAATGAGAAGGTCGGGTGTTCGATTCATCTCTCCGGCACCAATGTACATAAGGAAAGCCTGCTATCAATTCGGTAGCGGGCTTTTTTGGGCTAGCAGCAGGCTAGCACCAGACTGAAGAACCACCCATTAGCGTTGTTTGAAACTGCTCGGACGATGCCCGAGTTGCAGGACATGGGTGTTGCTGCCTGAACTCGGCATGGTTGAACGTGTGCATCGCAGCGGAACCCGACGGCCACGAAGGGCAGGTAACTGGTGGTCCAATTACACGACTTTGGGTGCCGGTCAGCCGCCGTCCACATTGCGAGTACGTTTCCCTGGACCGAGCGGCCTCCAACGCAGCGTCAGACGAAGATGGCGGTCATTGATCGGCTGCCACAAAACCAAGTTCTTGGAGCCCAGCAGCTGGGATGCGCAAACACATGGCTTTCAGGCGAGTACCGTTCCGGTTGTCAAAACTTTGAGGCCAAGATGAAGTCGACCAGGTCAGCCATTTAGTAGTATGGAGCCAAAATCAAGTAAGCAAATTCACAAAGGAACCGATGTCTGTCCGATTTCTCCTTGCACTACTGGTCGTAATTAGTCAATTTGGCTGGGCCAGAGCGGCCACGCTGGACTGTTCGCGCACGTATACCTTAGCGCTTCACGACCACGGGCTGCTCTACTCCGCCGACACCAACACTGGAATTGACAAGGATGTCGCTGACGAGTTGATCCGTCGCAGCGGGTGCAAAGTGACGGTGAGCCTGATGCAACGCTCTCGCATCTGGCAACTTATCGAGTCCGGAGCTCTGGATTTCAGCCTGTCGGGGATAGCAAACGCCGAGCGCGACAAGTTTGCCGGTTTCGCTTGGTACTTCAGCAACAAATACTACTTGCTGGTGCGCAACGATGCAGGGGTGCGTAATTTGTCTGACTTTGAGCAGAACGAAAAGCTTCAGTTGGGTGTTATCCGCAGCTTCAGGTACAGCGAAACAGCAAACCGTCTGGTCGACAAATTGCAGAGCGTCAATCGTGTTAGCCAGGCAGGTGGACTCGCGAGCATCCGGGGGTAAACGCACCGGGCACCGCGAAGAGCAC
>JANMKM010000594.1:0-2495 GCA_031372035.1 Rhodoferax sp.
GAAGCAGCTGTAGCCGAAGACGCAGTCCAGGGCATCGGCCTGCGTCAGATGCCGGGCGCGCTTGCCGATAACCACTGCGAGTTCGGCTTCGTAGTCGAAGCGCACCGACACCCGTGGCCGGATGCCCGGCGCACCGTGCGCCACCAGCGAGGTGGCGCCGCGGAAAAAGAACCACGGGTATTCCGGCTTTTCCCGGCCGCCTTCCTTGGCGTGGTCGTGGTAGTTCAGGCCCAGGCAGATGATCTTGCCCGGCCGGACCACGGGCGCAGCCAGGCTCAGGTCGGCCAGCGCCTGGCGCCTGGCGCCACTGGCTTGTGCCGCTGTTGCCGCTGCCTGCAGATCCACCCCGGCCATTAACGCCGCGCCCAGATCGGCCGGCACTTGCGGCTGGGCAGCAGCCAGGTCGATCACACCCTCATCGGTCAGCATACCCAGACGGGTGGCGCCTGATTGGTGGTAGGTTACAAATTTCATGTTGCTGTCTCTCAGGGTTGGTATGCGTCTGCAGGCCTGCTCATGGATTCGGCGGCAGCACGGCAAAGCCGATCTGCCGCTGCGCCTCTTTCAGCCGAGCGGATGGCGGCATCGAAATGCCCCATTGGTCCACCCGGCCCGGCGGCCACTTCCAGTCGTCCGGTGTGCCGGAGCGGTAGCTGTCATCGATCTGCTCCACGTCGCAGGTGTACTCAATGACAAAGCCAGCCGGCCCGACGAAGTAGTTGAAAGCATTGTCACCCGGTCCATGCCGGCCGGGACCCCATTCAATGGCATAGCCCGCGTCCTTCATGCGGCCGCCGCCACGCATCACGGCATCCAGGTCCGGCATCACGAATGCGATGTGGTTCAGGCAGTTGTTGTCGGCATCGGCCAACGCAATGCTGTGGTGGTCGCCCAGCCCAGGCTGCGGAATGCGCAGGAAGGCCATGATGCGGGTCCGGTCCGAGAGCCTGAACCCGAGTGCCGACTCGTAGAACGGCTGCGCTGCGCCCACATCGTGGCTGTTCAGAACGGCATGGGCCAGGCGGATCGGGCTGTCGGGCTGATCGGCAACGTCACTGTGCAGCGCGTCGCCATGGACAAAGCGCAGCACCCGGCCCTGCGGGTCACACACCACCAGCGCCTCACCGCCGCCCGGCTGATCAACAGGCGCCGGCGCCGACAACAGAGTGCCACCATCGCGCACCACATTCAGCGCGATCTGCCGCAACGCAGCCGCCGATGCCGCGCGCAGCGACCTGCAGGCGCCAGGTGTTGACGAAGAAATCTTCCGCCGCCGCCACATCGGGCAGGCCGATCTCGACGCTGCGCAGCGCCCGTACAAGCTGTGTTGCGACCTGGGTCATGGGATTCCTTGGTTCTATTCCGCTTGCACGCCGGACAGCCGGATGACCTTGCGATGGGTGTCAATGTCGGCTGCCACATAGGCGCGAAACACGTCGCCGCCCATGTTGCCCGTCATGGCCCCATGCAATGCGAAGGACTCTGCCAGTGCCGACTGCTGCAGCACCTGAGCGGCGGCGCGCCGGATCTGCTCCACCAGCGCCGGTGGCAGACCTCTGGGTCCGATCAGGCCGATCCAACTGGTGAATTCGAATCCCGGAGCCGTCTCGGCAATGGCCGGCACCGGACCCAGCGGGTGCATGCCCCTGCCCATGCTGTGCCCCAGCGCCTTGAGCCGGCCACCCTGCACCAGGCCCATGGCGGCGGGCGCCGGGGTCAGGGTCCAGTGCGTCTCGCCCGAGGCCACCGAAGCCACGGATTGGCTGCCACCCTTGTAAGGCACGTGCAGCGACTCGAAGCCGGCGGCTGTTGCAAACGCCAGACCAGCCAGGTGGCTGACCGAGCCTGGGCCAGCCGACGCCATGTTCAAGCGCCCGCCCTGTGCCTTCGCATAAGTCACGAACTCGGCCACACTGGTCACCGGCAGTCCCGGGTTGCACACCAGCACATTGGGCAACAACGCCAGCATCGCGATGAAGCTGAAATCGGCCAGCGGCAGGTAGCTCACGGCCTTTTGCAGCAGCGGCGCCACCGTGACCGAGCTGCTGGAGGCGGCGATCAGCGTATAGCCATCCGGCGCCGCCAACTTGCCGGCCTCCACACCCAGGGCACCGGCAGCTCCTGGCTTGTTGTCAATGACTACAGCCTGCCCCAGAGCGGTCGCCAACTGGTTGGCAAACAAACGGCCAATCGTGTCGACCGAACTGCCCGGGGCGTTGGGCACGATCAGCTTGACCGGCCGTTGCGGGTAGCCCGCACTCTGCGCCCAGGCGCTGGACTGTCCCCAGGCAGCCAGCGCCAGAGCTGCAGCGGCGCACAGCGCGCTGCGGCGCTGGCTATCAGCTGGCTGCCGTGACATGGTCAAGCACCTGCCCCCAGGAAGCGGCGCGCATTTCCGTGTTGCAGCATCTGCAGCGTCTCTGCATCGAATCCTGCCGCTTCCAGGCTGGCGATCGGCGCGGCGTCGTGAAAGTTGAACGGGTAGTCGGTGCCGA
>JANMKM010000599.1:0-3047 GCA_031372035.1 Rhodoferax sp.
ATCTGCGCAATGAAGCGGCCGTCGCTGGTGCCGCCGGTCGTCGAGAGTTCGGTCGTGATGCCGGTCTCTTCATGGATGGCTGCGACCACGGCATCGACCAGGGTGCCGGGCGTGGTGAGAAAGGGCAGGCCACCCAGTGTCCAGACCACATCAAAATCGGTGCCACCTTGCAGGCCGTGGCGCGCAAGCACGGCCAGCAGCCGCTGCTGCAGGGACTCGGGCGTGGACTCGGTGCAGAAGCGCCAGTTGAAGTCCACCACCACGTGGCCCGGGATCACGTTGCCGGCACCGGTGCCAGCATGGATGTTGCTCACCTGCCAGGTGGTGGCCGGGAAGAAGGCATTGCCCTGGTCCCACTGCGTCACCACAAGTTCCGCCAGGGCAGGCGCGAGCGTATGGATCGGGTTCTTCGCCAGGTGCGGGTAGGCAATGTGGCCTTGCACCCCCTTCACTGTGAGCTTGCCGCTGAGCGTGCCACGGCGGCCGTTCTTGATCATGTCGCCAGTGCGCAGCACCGAGGTCGGCTCGCCGACGATGCAGTAGTCCAGCTTTTCGCCACGTTGTTGCAACAGCTCGCACAACCGTACCGTGCCGTCCAGCGCCGGGCCTTCCTCGTCGCTGGTGATCAACAGGCCGATGTTCAGCGGTGCGTCCGCATGGGCCGCAACGAACTCCTCCACCGCCACCACGAAAGCGGCGATCGAGGTCTTCATGTCGCTGGCGCCGCGGCCGAAGACCCGGCCATCGCGGTGCGTGGGCGTGAACGGGTCCGAGCCCCACTGCTCCAGCGGGCCGGTGGGTACGACATCGGTGTGACCCGCAAACACGATGGTCTCAGGAGCGCTCCGTGCTTCATCCACGAGCCTCGCAGGCCGTTTGGCCCAAAGATTCGTGACCCGAAAATGGCTTGGGCCGGCAACCACGGTCTCGCAGACAAAGCCCAGCGGCTCCAGCCGCGCGCGCAGGATCTCCTGGCAGCCGCCGTCATGCGGGGTGATCGACTGGCAGCTGATCAGCTGCTCCGCGAGATGCAAGGTCTTGCTCATGGAAGATTCAAGTCGCCGCCGGGCCGCCCCAAGGCGATTTAGCCCCCGTGGGGGGCAGTGAAGTACATGCAATGACGAACGTGGGGGCCATATTCCTAGTGCTTCACGTCGAGCGTGATTTCCGTGAACGACGGCTCATCGTCATGGTCGTCATGCTGTTCCTGCGGCGCTGCTGCCTTGGTGAAGTCGTTCTGCAGCCGCCACATCAGGTTGGTGGGCGAATCGGAATTGGCCAGGCCTTCCTTGCGCTCGACGATGTTTTCCACAATCATGCGGGCGATGTCCTGCTCGAAACCCTGCGAGCCTTCGGCCATGGATTTTTCCATCGCTTCCTTCACGCCCGAGAAGTCGCCCTTCTCGATCAGCTCCGACACCAGCTTGGTGTTGAGCAAGATCTCCACCGCCGGCTTGCGGTCCCCGGCCAGGGTGCGCAGCAGGCGCTGCGAAACAATGGCCTTGAGCGCGGCTGCCAGGTCGCCGAGCATGGTCTGGCGCACTTCCACCGGGTAGAAGCTCAGGATCCGGTTCAGCGCCTGGTAGCTGTTGTTGGCATGCATGGTGGCCAGGCACAGGTGGCCTGACTGGGCATAGGCAATAGCTGCCGACATGGTTTCGCGGTCCCGGATTTCGCCGATCAGGATCACGTCCGGTGCCTGACGCAGGGCGTTCTTCAGCGCCACCTGCAAATTCTGTGTGTCCGAGCCGATCTCACGCTGGTTCACCACAGATTTCTTGTTGCGGAACAGGAACTCCACCGGGTCCTCGATGGTCAGGATGTGGCCCGCCATCTTCTCGTTGCGGTGGTCGATCATCGAGGCCAGCGTAGTGCTTTTGCCGGCACCGGTGGCACCCACCATCAGCAGCAGGCCGCGCTTTTCCATGATCAGGTCACCCAGGATCATCGGCACGGACAAGGTGCTTAGCTTGGGGATGTCGATGTTGATGAAGCGGATCACGGCCGCCACCGAGCCGCGCTGGCGCATGGCGCTGACACGGAAGCGGCCAACGCCGGGCAGGCCCACACCCATGTTGAGCTCGCTGGTCTCGTCCAGCTCGGCCATACGTTCGGCCGGCAGGATCTCGGCCAGCAGGGTGCGAGGTGCTTCTGGTGGCAGCACCTGGCTGTTGATCGGAATGCACTGGCCGTTGATCTTGATCAGCGCCGGTGAATGCGCCGACAAGAACACGTCCGACGCCTTCTTTTCGCTCATCAGGTTCAGGATGCGCTCCATCGTGCCTGGTGTACCGTTGGTGGCCATTGCTCAGCTCCTTGCAGGGGTTGGGTTGCGGTCGCGGTTCAGTCGCGCAGCAGTTCGTTCAGGCTGGTCTTGGCACGGGTCTGGGCGTCCACCCGCTTTACGATCACGGCGCAATACAGGCTGTGGCTGCCGTCCTTGGACGGCAGGTTGCCGGAGACCACGACCGAGCCCGATGGGATACGGCCGTAGGTGATCTGGCCGGTGGCGCGGTCATAGATCTTGGTGCTCTGGCTGATGTACACGCCCATCGAGATCACCGAGTTCTCTTCTACGATCACGCCTTCCACCACTTCGGAGCGGGCGCCGATGAAGCAGTTGTCTTCAATGATGGTGGGGCCGGCCTGCATCGGCTCGAGCACGCCGCCAATGCCGACACCGCCGCTGAGGTGCACATGTTTGCCGATCTGGGCGCAGGAGCCGACCGTGGCCCAGGTGTCCACCATGGTGCCTTCATCGACATAGGCGCCGATGTTGACGTACGACGGCATCATGATCACGCCCGGCGCCAGGTAGCTGCCGCGCCGCGCCACTGCTGGTGGCACCACGCGCACACCCGTGGCGCGCATCTCGGCTTCGTCCAGGTGCGCGAACTTGGTTGGCACCTTGTCGTAGAAGCCCAGGTCGCCGGCGCGCACCACCGCGTTGTCCTTGAGCCGGAAGCTCAGCAGCACCGCCTTTTTGATCCACTGGTGCGTGGTCCACTGGCCCACGCCCTCGCGCGTGGCCACCCGCAGCCGGCCAG
>JANMKM010000634.1:0-7276 GCA_031372035.1 Rhodoferax sp.
GACTTGAAGCGCTGGTAGGCCTTGCCCGGCCAGACCTCGCCGCCTGTCGGATCGGACGCGGCCGTGGCCTGGATGCATAACATGCCGAGCGCCATGCCCGCAAGCGCGCGGCGTCCACTGGATACCGGGTCAGGCCGGTAGGCGCCGGTGGCCTGGTGTGTCTCGTATGCCCACGACCAGTCGTCCTGCAGGCCACCTGCCAACTGCAGGCGCATGGCTTCGCGCACCGCGTGGACCTCCTGCGGATCAACCACGGCAAGCTGCTCAGCGATGTACGTCTCGGAGGGCAGCGTCAGCACCAACTCCTTGAAGGCCGCATCGAGCGTTGCGTCGCGCAGGATGCCGCGCATAGCCAGCAGGTAGTCATCCGACAGGACCTTGCTGCCCGGGGAGCCGCGCAGCGCCAGCAGCGCGCAGCGCAGCGCCAGCCGTTGACCCGCTTCCCAGCGGTTGAACGGGTCGCTGTCGTGGGCCAGCAGATGCAGCAATTGCGCATCGGAATAGTCGAGGTCCAGTACCACCGGCGCGCTGAAGCCGCGCAACAACGAGGGTACCGGCTCCACATCCACGTTGGCGAACACCAGGGACTCTTCGGCCTGGCTGATCACAAACGTACGTGAGCTGGCGCCGGGAATGGCTTCATCGGCCAGTTGCAGAGGCAGATCGCGGCCGTCCGGCCCGACCAGCCCCAGACTCAATGGAATCACAAACGGCTCTTTGTGCGGCTGCCCCGGCGTGGGCGCGCAACTCTGGCGCAATGTCAGCGTGTAGGTGTGGGCCTGGGCATCAAAGCTGCCGCTCGCGTGCACGCGCGGTGTGCCGGCCTGGCTGTACCAGAGCTTGAACTGCGGCAGCAACTGCACCAGGTCCGAGCCCGGGTTGGCATCCGATTGCGCCTGCGCGAAGTCGTCGCAGGTGACAGCGTGGCCATCGTGCCGCTCGAAATAGAGTTTCATGCCACGCGCAAATCCATCCCGCCCTACCAGCGTCTGCATCATGCGGACCACCTCGGCCCCCTTTTCGTAGATGGTGACGGTGTAGAAGTTGTTGATTTCCAGATAACTGTCGGGCCGCACCGGATGCGCCATCGGGCCGGCGTCTTCGGGGAACTGCGCGGTGCGCAACACGCGCACTTCTTCAATGCGCTTGACGGCGCGCGCCGAGGCCTCGTGGCACAGGTCCTGCGAAAACTCCTGGTCGCGGAACACTGTCAGGCCTTCCTTCAGGCTGAGTTGGAACCAGTCCCGGCAGGTGACGCGGTTGCCGGTCCAGTTGTGGAAGTACTCGTGGCCCACCACCGATTCGATGTTCGCGTAGTCCGCATCGGTGGCACTGGACTGGCTGGCCAGCACATACTTGGTGTTGAAGATGTTGAGGCCCTTGTTCTCCATGGCGCCCATGTTGAAGTCGCTGGTGGCCACGATCATGAAGCGCTCCAGGTCGAGCGACAGGCCGAAGCGCGCTTCGTCCCAGGCCACCGAGGCCATCAGCGAGTGCATCGCATGCTCGGTCTTTTCCATGTCGCCGGGGCGCACGTAGATCTCCAGCAGGTGGTCGTTGCCGGCGCGCGAGGTGATGCGCTGCTGGCGGCAGACCAGTTGGCCCGCCACCAGGGCGAACAGGTAACACGGCTTGCGGTGCGGATCGACCCAGCGCGCGAAGTGGCGATTGCCTTCACCCGGCAAGTCGCCGTGTTCGACCAGGTTGCCGTTCGAGAGCAGCACCGGGTAGCGTGTCTTGTCGGCCCGCAGCGTGACGCTGTAGCTGGCCATCACGTCGGGGCGGTCCAGGAAGTAGGTGATGCGACGGAAACCCTCCGCCTCGCACTGGGTGAAGAAGGAATCGTTGCTGACATACAGGCCCATCAGCTTGGTGTTCTTCGCCGGTACGCAGGTGGTGAAGATCTCCAGGTCGAAAGCGCCGTCGGCCGCCGGCGGCAGGTTGTCCAGCACCAGTTTGCCGCCATCGATGCGAAACGATGCACCCGCCCCGTTGACCAGCACACGGGCCAGATTGAGCTCCTCGCCATCGAGCCGCAGCGGCTGGGCGGGCACATCCGGGTTGCGCCGCACGCGCATCTTGTTGAGCACCCGGGTCTTGGCCGGGTCGAGATCAAAACTCAGGTCGACGCTGTCTATCCAGTAGGGTGGCGGCTGGTAATCCAGGCGCTGCACAAGGGTCGAAGCGCCTGCGGTTTCATCACTGGGCATGGGCATGGAGATTCTCCAGAAAGTTCGATGCCATCAAGGCGTTGTAGTCGGGCACGCTGGCCAGCACGTGCGGGCCAGCGAGTTCGTCGGCGCGGTGGCTGGTGCATACCGCCACGGCACGCATGCCGGCGCGGCGCGCAGCTTCGATGCCAAACGGCGCGTCTTCAAAAACGATGCACTGCCCGGGCGCCACGCCGATGCGCCGCGCCGCTTCCAGAAAAATGGCCGGCTCGGGCTTGCCGGGCAAGCCTTCGTCGCCGCCCACCACGGCGTGCGGCGCCAGCTCCATGCGCAGATGCGAAAACGCGAAAGCGATGTTGTGCTTGTCGCCTGCCGTGCCCACACCGATACGCAGCCCGCGCCCGGCCGCCTGCGCGCTGAAAACCTTGAAACCCGCCACTTCACGGAACACCGGGGCGAACAGGGCGCGGTAGATTTCTTCCTTCTCGCGCACCAGCTCCCAGCAGGCCTCGACGCCGAGCGGCCGGCCGAACAGCAGCTCCATGCATTCGGCGCCGGTGCGGCCCGTGGTACGCCGCAAAAGCTCCTGCACCTCAATCTCTATGCCGTGGCGCCGCGCAAACTCGACCCAGCTCTGCCCGTGGAAAGGCATGGAGTCGATCATCGTGCCGTCCATGTCGAAGATCAGGCCCGCGGTTCGCATCACACGCCCTGTTTCAGGGAGGCTTCGATGAAGGGATCGAGATCGCCGTCGAGCACTTTCTGGGTGGCCGAGGTCTCGTGGTTGGTACGCAGGTCCTTGATGCGGCTCTGGTCCAGCACGTAGCTGCGAATCTGGTGGCCCCAGCCCACGTCGGTCTTGCTGTCTTCCAGCTTTTGCTGCTCTTCCTGGCGCTTGCGCATCTCGTGGTCGTACAGGCGGCTGCGCAGGCGCTTCCAGGCCACGTCGCGGTTGCTGTGCTGGCTGCGCCCGTCCTGGCACTGCACCACGATGCCGGTGGGGATGTGGGTCAGGCGCACCGCCGAATCCGTCTTGTTGATGTGCTGCCCACCCGCGCCGCTGGCGCGGAAGGTGTCGGTGCGCACGTCGGCCGGATTGATGTCGATCTCGATCGAGTCGTCGATTTCCGGGTACACAAACACGCTCGCAAAACTGGTGTGGCGCCCGCCCGAGGAGTCGAACGGGCTCTTGCGCACCAGGCGGTGCACGCCGGTTTCGGTGCGCAGCAGGCCAAACGCGTACTCCCCCTCGATCTTGATGGTGGCGCCCTTGATGCCGGCGGTATCGCCCGCTGATTCGTCTTCGATGGTCGACTTGAAGCCTTTGCGTTCCGCGTAGCGCAGGTACTGGCGCAGCAGCATGCTGGCCCAGTCGCACGCTTCGGTGCCGCCGGCGCCGGCCTGGATGTCCAGGAAGCAGTTCATCGGGTCGGCCGGATTGTTGAACATGCGCCGGAATTCCAGCTGTTCCACCTCGCTGGTGATCTTGGCGGTCTCGGCCTCGATATGCAGCAGGCTCTCGGTGTCGCCTTCTTCCTTGCTCATGGCGTAGAGCTCGGCGTTGTCGGAGATTTCGGCGCCCAGGCGGGTGAGCGCCAGCACGACGCCATCCAGCGCTTTCTTCTCGCGCCCGAGTTCCTGGGCGCGTTTGGGTTCATTCCAGACCGTCGGGTCTTCCAGGGAGGCGTTGACCGTCCTCAGTCGTTCGGCTTTGGCATCGAAGTCAAAGATACCTCCGCAAGTCTTCCGTGCGCACGCTCAGCGAGGAGAGCTGGGTGCCGATCTGGTTGATGTGTTCTGCGTCCATGGAAAATCCTGCGGTGGTTGTATGGGTTGACCGCGCATTTTCTCACGGCCATTGTCAGCACAGAAAGTCCTCCAGCAGCCGCGCCAGCTGCCCGGGCTGGTCGTGGTGCAGCATGTGGCCCGCATCTTCTATGCGGGCAATGCGGCAATCGGGCACCGAGCGCAGGCGCTCGTGGTACTGGGCCAGCGAGAAGCGGCCCTTCCACAAGCTGCCAACCAGGTGGTCGGACGCCTCCACGCACAGGACCGGCATGCTCAGGGCCTTGTAGAGTTCCACCAACTCGTCGGCGCGAAACAGCTGCGCATTGACGATCTTGTGCGCCGGGTCACCCAGGATGTCCCACTCGCCGTCGGCGTTTTCACGCGCCCAGTGTCCTGCCAGCCAGAGCGCCTTGTCCTGGCCGGCCTGGTCGCGCGCCAGGCGTGGGTTGGTCTTGGAGAGGCGCCGCGCCACTCCGGCCACGCTGTCATAGGGGCGCAGGGCGAGTTCGCCGCGTTGCAGAGCCTTGAGCTCGTCCAGCCATTGGGCGTATCGCTTGGGTGCCTGGGAAGGTTGCGTGGCCGGCCCTCCGAAGCCTTCCAGGTTCACGAGACGGCGGATGCGCTGGGGCCGCGCGCCACCGTAGGTCATCACCACGTTGCCGCCCATGCTGTGTCCCACCAGGTCCACCGGCCGCTCGGCAGCATAGTGGTCCAGCAGCAGTTCCAGGTCGGCCAGGTAGTCGGGCAACCAGTAGTTGTCCACCGGCGCACTGGTGGTCAGCCCATAACCGCGCCAGTCCGGGGCGATGATGGTGCGGCCCTGCATGAACGCATCGGAAAGGGCGTCCACCACAAACTGGTACGACGCGGCCACATCCATCCACCCATGCACCATGACTAGTGGAGCCTCTTGTGCGCCGGGCTCGCCCCAGGTCCTCACGTGGTAGTTGACGTTGCGTATCGGGACGAACTCGCTGCGTGAGGGTCTTTTGACTTGGTACATTACGGCGATGATACGGAGGCAAGACGGTGCGCGCAGTCAACTCAATGACAGGGGCGAGGGGTGTGCTGCGCTGGTGCGAAGCGGAGCGCGCTTCAGCCGGCCGCGGCAGGATGTGACGGGCGAGGTCTGATGGCGCGCCGCGAGCATGTTTCCGAGACACCCGCCACCCGGTGGCTGCGCGAACACGGCGTGGTGTTTCGCGAACATGTCTACGAATATGTAGAGCATGGCGGCGCGCAGCACGGCGCCAGCGTACTCGGGGTCGATCCGTTTGCCGTGGTCAAGACGCTCGTGATGCAGGATGAAAAAGCCCATCCGCTGCTGGTGTTGATGCATGGCAACCGCACCGTCAGCACCAAGAACCTCGCGCGCCAGATTGGCGCCAAGTCGGTCGAACCCTGCAAGCCGGATGTGGCCAACCGGCACAGCGGCTACCTGGTGGGCGGCACCTCGCCATTTGCCACTCGAAAGGCGATGCCGGTCTACTACGAGGAGTCCATCGGCGGTCTTCCGGCGATGTGCATCAACGGCGGAAGGCGCGGATTCCTGGTGGAACTTGATCCCGCCATTGCGATTCGCCTGTTGCAGGCCCGACCGGTGCAGTGCGCACTGGCAGAATGAGCTGTACGGCGCCGCACGACCGTACCGGAGACAACCCATGCAAGCTCTCTATCCCCTGCTGTCCGCGCTGGCGGCTTATGCCGTCGGCTCCCTGTCCTTCGCGGTGCTGGTCAGCCGCCTGATGGGCTTGAGCGATCCCCGCACATACGGCAGCAAGAACCCGGGCGCCACCAACGTGCTGCGCTCGGGAAGCAAGCCGGCAGCAGTGCTCACCCTGTTGCTCGACGCCGCGAAGGGATGGTTGCCAGTGGCGCTGGTGGCGTGGTACGGCAAGCCCTACGGTCTGGAGGAAGGCAGCATGGCGCTGGTCGGATTGGCCGCGTTCCTGGGCCACCTCTTCCCGCTGTTTTTCCGCTTTCAGGGGGGCAAAGGCGTTGCCACGGCGCTGGGGGTGTTGATGGGTGTGAACTGGATGCTCGGCCTGGCCACGGTGGCGACCTGGCTCATCATTGCCTGGTTCTTCCGCTATTCGTCGCTGGCTTCGCTGGTGGCGGCGGTTTTCGCGCCGGTGTACTACCTGTTTGGCGACGGCCTGGCCTGGTACAGCGAGAAAAGCATCGCCCTGATGCTGGTGGTGATGGGGCTGCTGCTGGTGTGGCGCCACGCGCCGAATATCGGCCGGCTGGCCAAAGGGACCGAGTCGCGGTTGGGCAGTAAGAAGGCCTGAGGACGCGCCTGCTGGCGGCTCCAGGGCTGCGTCAGGGTTGCTGCGCAGCGTAGGAACCGAGTTGCAGTATCAGGTGGTGGTTGAGGCGAATGCGCACCAGTGACGCCGCCAGCGCCGAGCGTATCTGCGGGTTGCCCTGTGCCGTGCGGTGCAATCGCGGTTGCGGCAGCAGGCTGCCTGCGTCATTGAGCACGATGGCTACATGCGGATGGTTGACCTTGCGGCTGCGCCGCATCACCACTGCGATGTCGCCGTTGTCGAGGCGCACAAAGGTACCCGGCGGGCACAAGCCGACGGTGCGCACCAGGGCATCGATCACCTCGTCACGCTGCTCCGGCACGCCTCCCATGATGGTACGCACCGAGTCGGTCGCACTGCGCCCCGAGCGGAATTTGCGCGGGCTGATCATCGCCGCATAACGATCCACCACGCGCACGATGCGCGCCAGCCGCTGCGCCGGCGCCAGGGACTGCAACGGTGCCAGGCTGGGCGGCTCGGCGTGGTGAGCCCCCACCGTGTCGAGCCAGAGGGCGTCCACGATGCCGATGTTGGCCAGCATCATGGCACCCTTGCCGGCGTGGACGCGGATGGCATCCTGCTGTTGCGGATCGGGCCGCTCCTGCTGGCCTGCCAGCAGGTCCTGCAGGGCTGTCATGGCGATGTTCATGGTCAGCGTGGCGTGCACGAGGCTGTCGCGCTCATCGGGCGCAAGCTCCAGCTCGACCGCGATCAGGTGGCTCAGCACCGCGCAGACCAGCGCATGCGAAGCGCTGTACCCGACCGGTGAATTGGACGCCAGTTGGAACAGCAGGTACAGGCCCACGTCGGCATCACGCTGCAGCAGGGTCTGCATCCAGCGGTCGTACTGGTCCACGCGTTGTTCGAATTCCTGCACGCTGTCCGGGTTGCCAAGAATAATGCCCAGGCCGGCTTCCAGATCCGCCCAGAGGCTCAGCAGGTCCTCGTATTCACTCTCGTTCTGGACGTGCACGTCAATAGCGCTTTTCGAGCACCAGCTGTTCGTTG
>JANMKM010000645.1:0-10861 GCA_031372035.1 Rhodoferax sp.
ACCGGTCTGCAGGTGGAAACTGCCGGAAAAGCGCATGAAGCAAGCCCGGACAGCTACCGGATCGATTGCCGGTGCATGGTCTGGGCGGCTGGTGTGGCAGCCTCCAGCCTGGGTGCAGTGCTGGCCCGCAGTCTGGACAACGGCGCCACGCTGCTCGACCGCGCCGGCCGCCTGCGGGTGCAACCGGACCTGAGCCTGGCCGGGCATCCGGAGGTCAGCGTCATCGGCGACATGGCCCAGGCCATGAGCTACAACGGCAGCCTCACACCGCGGCCGGTGCCGGGGGTGTCGCCAGCGGCAAAGCAAATGGGGCGCTGCGCCGCTGCAAACGTCCTGCTTCGCCTGCAGCAGCGGCCAACGCAACCGTTTCGCTATCGCGACTATGGCAACCTGGCCACCATCGGCCGAAACGCTGCCGTGGTCGACCTGGTCTCGCCCCTGGGCGAACTGCGTTTCCATGGCTACTTCGCCTGGCTGTTCTGGCTGTTTGCCCACATCTACTTCCTGATCGGTTTTCGCAATCGGCTGGTGGTGCTGCTGGACTGGGCCTCGGCCTACTGGAGCAAGCAGCGCTATGCCCGGGTGCTGACCGGCATTGACCCGGTGCCATCGGACATTGGGCGCGCCGCTTGAAGCAGACTGGCAAGTCCTTGCTGTGGTTACTGGTGCTGCTGCCGGTCGCCCTGTTGTTCGTGGGCGTGCTGCTGCTGTTCCTGTGCCTGCAGGACGCGTCGCTGGTCAACCGCAGCGCCGAGCTCAAACCAAAGAACATCGAGCGTGCCCTGCGCTTGTTCAGGAGCAACGACCCGCGCAAACTTCGTCCGGGCGTGCTGCGCACCATTACCGTCAGCCAGGAAGACACCGACCTGGCTGCCAACTACGCCGCCCAGCACTTCGGCCGCGGCAGCGCCAGCGTGGTGCTGCAGGAAGGCGCGGCCACTGTGCGGCTGAGCCTGCCACTGCCGGCCAACCCGATGGGCCGGTACCTGAATGTCAATGCCGAACTGCTGGAGACCTCGGGCCTGCCGCGTTTTGCCGAGCTGCGCGTCGGTCGCGTTGGCATACCAGCGCCACTGGCAAATTGGGCGCTGCACCGGGCCATTGCGCGCTTTCACGAACAGGAAGGCATGGCTGCGGCCAGCGACGTGATCAAGAGTGTCAGCGCCCGCGCCGGCCTGCTGCGCGTGGTGTACGACTGGAACGATGCCCTGCCAGCGCAGCTCAAGGCAACGCTGGTGCCGCCGGACGAACAGCAGCGGCTCAAGGCCTACCAGGACCGGCTGCTGCAGTTCACCCAGGGCATGGCGCCGCGGCGCAAGCTGCAACTGGAGGAGCTGCTGCAGCCGCTGATGGCGCTCGCCGCCGAGCGTGCCGCGCAGGGCAACGCCGCGGCGGAATTCCGCGCGGCCATCCTCTGCGCCACCTTCTACATCAACGGCAAGGGCCTGGGCGCCATCGTGCCGGCCGCGCGCGACTGGGAAGCACCAGCCCTGCACCAGGTGCTGGTGGCCGAACGCGAAGACTTCCCGCAGCACTTCAGCATCTCGGCCGCACTCGCGGCTGCGGCCGGAACCCCGCTGGCCGATGCCGTGGGCTTGTACAAGGAAGTGGATGACTCACGTGGTGGCAGTGGCTTCTCGTTCAATGACATCGCGGCGGACCGCGCCGGGACACGCTTCGGCGCACTGGCAACCGGCGGCGGCGCCGGCCAGCAGCGGCTGCAGCAAGCACTGGCGCGCGGCCTGCGGCAGGCCGACATCATGCCGGCCTGGCGGGATCTGCCCGAGTTCATGCCCGAGCCCGAGTTCCTGCGCCGCTTTGGAGGCATTGGTGCGCCGGCCTACAAGAAGATGATGGCGGACATTGAGCAGCGGGTGGCGGCGTTGCCGCTGTATAGGCCCTGATCAGTTGAGGACAGAGCAAAATTGCTGCGCAATTCTTGGTCTGTCCCGCAAACACCCCTGATCAGTTGAGGACAGAGCAAAATTGCTGCGCAATTCTTGGTCTGTCCCGCAAGGTCTCAGGAGGCCCCTCGTCCCTGTTGGCTGCGGAAGTACACCACCTTGCGCGCCCGCTGCACCTCGCCGAGCGGGCGGTGCGCGGCCAGGGCCTGCCAGGGGTCGAGGACGCCGGCTTCCACGGACAGGGCCAGTGCTTTGCCTGCTGCGGACTGCGTGTCCTGGCGCGGCAGCGTCAGCGTCGCCACCGTCGTATAGGGACTGGGCCAGTTGACGGAAGCGTCCTCGATCGGCGTCAGGGCCTCGCTGACAAAGGGCTGCAGTTGCAGCTCCCACTGCAGGTCCTGCTGCTTCAAGCGGGCCGAGAAATCGGCATCCCAATCGTTGCTGGCGCCAGCTGTCGGTGCCCCATTGGCGGGCGCCGGCAGCAAACGGGCCCGCACGGCGTAGGGGCCGCAGGCCAGCGTCA
Organism: Rhodoferax sp.; assembly: GCA_031372035.1. GTDB lineage: Bacteria > Pseudomonadota > Gammaproteobacteria > Burkholderiales > Burkholderiaceae_C > CAISIP01. The sequence continues at coordinate 2,428 of JANMKM010000645.1, forward strand.
GGATGTTGTGGAACCACTCGGTGGCGAAGCCGCCAAAGGGCTTGCCCATGGTCTTCACCAGCTTGGCAATCTGCCCCACGGCACCGAACACACCATGGCTGCGCAGCATGTGTCCCAGCAAGGCGCCAGGGCCTTTGGATACCGCTTCCACCAGGTCGACGAAGGCCGGACTGTCCGGGTAAGCAAATGCCTCCTGGTTGATCATGGTGAAGTCCTGGCTCACGGCCGGGCCGTTGCCCAGCGCCGAGTCGCCCTGCACGCCCAGCACCTTGAAGGAAAATCCGCGGATGTCGGGCGTCCTGTCGCGCGCCTTGTCCAGGCCGCCGTTGGACGTGCGCACCTTGACCGGAAACACGGCGCTGGCAGCAAACAGGCCCTGCGCTGCAAACGGCGGCAAGCCACTGAGCACTTCCAGCGTGCCACTGGCCACCGTGAGCTGCTTGCGGTGCAGCGCCCGGCCCTTGCCATAACGCGCCGATTTCGCCGCCTGGATCGCGGCAAAGCGCTCCGCGTAGCCGGCATGGCGCGCGGCCTCGTCAGCACCGATCTTCTCCTTCCAGGCAGTGGAAGCTTGCATTGTGTCAACCATGGGAGGCCTCCGATTCCTGCAAGGTGCGCCACATCACCTTGCCGCTGCCGCTTTTGGGCAGGGCGTCGACAAACTGCACCAGGCGCGGCGTCTTGTACACCGCCATGTTGTCGCGGCACCAGGCAATGATGTCCTGCTCGCTCACCTGGCCGCGGTGGCTGGGGCGCAGCACCACGACCGCCTTCACGGTCTCGCCACGGTAGCTGTCGCGGCTGGAAATGATGCAGGCTTCCTGGATGGCGGGATGCCGGAACATCAGCGCCTCCACCTCGGCCGGCCAGACCTTGAAGCCCGAGGCGTTGATCATGCGCTTGAGCCGGTCGGTGATGAAGAAGTAGCCCTCCTCGTCCACCCGCCCCAGATCACCGGTGCGGAAGAATGACTTGCCTTCGAATGTGATAAAGGCGTCGCGGGTGGCGTCCGGCCGCTTCCAGTAGCCACGAAATACCTCGGGCCCGTGGACGATGATCTCGCCCTGTTCACCCTGCGGCATCTCCTGGCAGGTTTCGGGGTCGATCACCCGGGCATCGGTGCTCATGAAGGGTATGCCCAGGCACTGCTGCTTGGGTGCGTCGGGCGGGTTGGTGTGCGAGGGCGCGGCGGTTTCGGTCAGACCATAGCCCTCGACATAGCGCAGACCATACTGTTCGAACAGGCGCTGCGCCACCGCCTGCGGCATGGCGGCACCGCCGCCGCCGATGGTCACCAGGCTGGAGAGGTCGTAGTCGGCGAAGTGCGGACTCGCCAGCAGGTCGATCACCATGGTCGGGATATTGGTCCAGTGGGTCACCCGCCAGCGCGAGATCAGGCGCCCAGCCAGGTCCCGGTCCCAGCGCGGCATGACCAGCATCGTGGCACCGCCACGTATCGCGGTGTGCATCACGCTGACCAGGCCGGTGATATGGAACATCGGCACCACCGTCAGCACCACGTTCTCGGCCGAGCCGTTGGCCCACAGGGCGCCGGCAATGGCGTTGTGCATCACGCTGGAATGCGGATGCATGCAGCCCTTGGGCAAACCGGTGGTGCCACTGGTATAGGGCAGCAACGCCAGGTCCTGCGGACCGACCTCCAGCACGGGCGCAGACTCGGGCGCATGCTGCGCCAACGCCTGCTGCCAGGCCAGCACAGTGCCGCCCTGCAGCGCTGGCAGCACGTGGCGGGTGCAGAGCCAGTCGTGCCAGGCAGCCGGGGGCGCGTCGTCACCTTGCACCGCGGTGTCAAAGCAGTCGCTGAAGTGGCTGACGATCAGGTGCTGCAGCCGCAAATCCGGCTCAAGCGTATCGCTGGCGCGCGCCAGTTCGGCGGCCAGGTCGTAGGTGGTGATTGCCACCCGGGCGTCGGGGTCGGTGATGTAGTGCTGCAGCTCCTGCATCCGGTTCATGGGATTCACCGGCACCACCACCGCGTTGGCCCGCAGGATCGCGAAATGAGCGATCACCAGCTGCGGGCAGTTCTGCATGTTCAGCACCACCCGGTCGCCGCGGCGCACGCCGCAGGCATGCAAACAGGCGGCGAGGCGCAGTACCTTCTCGGCCAGTTGGGCATAGCTGATGCGCGCGCCAAAAAACGCCAGCGCAGTCTTGTCCGGATAGCGCCGGGCGCTGGTCTCCAGGTTGTCGCTCAGGGACGTGGCCGGCAGCGTGATGGCGTGTGGCAGCCTCTTGGGCCAGAACTTGTGGTGGGCACGCACGGCCGGGCCTTGGTCTGCAGGCATGGGAACAGTCTCCGGATGGTTTTGGGCGACGATACCACCGCGCGCCGGGCACCCGTGTTGCCTGCATCGACGCACCAAGCCGGCGCGCAACCGTGGCACAGAAAATGCGTCAGCAGCTTGCGGCCAGCCGTCGACGGGTCTTGATAAGGTTATAAATTCTTTGCATGTATCGTCCGAGTAAACCCCAATGCGACCCGCCAGAGCGCGGCGCTACAGTGTCCCTCAGGGGTCAGGGCTGCCTCGCGGCCCGGGTGTGACCGACGGTTTTTCATTTTTTAACGGAGCAATTTGCATGAAGCTTAAACAGATCAACGTAGCGGCCGCATTGGTCGCGGCCCTGGGCGCCATGCTGGCGGCACCGGCCCATGCCGGCAAGACGCTGGACGCCATCAAGGCCCGCGGTCAGGTGGTTTGCGGTGTCAATACCGGTCTGGCCGGCTTCTCCGCCGCCGATTCGGGCGGCAAGTGGACCGGCCTGGACGTGGATGTGTGCAAGGCCATCGCTGCCGCCACGCTGGGTGACGCCGAAAAGGTGAAATACGTGCCGCTGAACGCGCAAAGCCGCTTCACCGCGCTGCAATCCGGCGAAATCGACATCCTGTCGCGCAACACCACCTTCACCCTGACGCGTGACGCGTCGCTGGGCCTGAGCCAGACCGTGGTTACCTACTACGACGGCCAGGGCTTCATGGTGCCGGTGAAGAGCAAGATCAAGAGCGCCAAGCAGCTCAAGGGCCAGACCGTGTGCGTGCAGTCCGGCACCACCACCGAAAAGAACCTGACCGACTACGCCAAGGCCAACGCCCTGGGCATCAAGCCGGTGGTGTTCGAGAAGGTGGAAGCCGCCACCGGCGCCTACTTCTCGGGCCGCTGCATCGCCTATACCACGGACGCCTCGGGCCTGGCTTCGGTGCGCAACAAGGAAGCCAAGGACCCGAAAGAGCACATCATCCTGCCCGAACTGATCTCCAAGGAGCCGCTGGGTCCGCTGGTGCGCCGGGGTGACGACGAGTGGTTTGCCATCGTCAAGTGGGTGCTGTACGGCCTGCTGGAAGCTGAAGAGTATGGCGTGACCATGGCCAATGTGGACCAGATGAAGACCAGCACCGACCCCGTGGTGCAGCGCATCCTGGGCACGGGTGAGGACACCGGCAAGCTGCTGGGCCTGGACAAGGAATGGATGGCCAAAGCGATCAAGGCCACCGGCAACTACGGCGAGATCTTCGAGCGCAATGTCGGCCCGAAGTCGCCACTGGGTCTGCCGCGTGGCGTCAACAGCCTGTGGAACAAGGGCGGGCTGATGTACGCCTATCCGATCCGCTAACTGACTGACGACACCCAGGGCTGCTGCCGGCACACACACTGCGATGTGCCGGCCAGCGGCCCTTTTTGTATCCGCGCCTGACTGATTTCTGTCTCACACCGTGCCGCCCATGGAACAACTAGCCCCACCCAAGAAGAAAACCTGGTCCTGGCGCAGCCAGGCTTTCCGCGGTCTGATCTACCAGATCCTGGCGATTGGCGCGATTGCGCTGGTGGTCTGGTTCCTGGCGCACAACACGCTGGAGAACATGCGGGTGCGCGGCATCCAGAGCGGCTTTGATTTCCTCAAGACGCAGGCCGGCTTCGACATTGGCGAGAGCCTGATCCCCTTCGACTCGGCCCAACCCTACTGGCAGGCCTTCCTGATCGGCCTGTCCAACACTTTGCGGGTGGCGATTGTCGGCATCATCCTCACCACCATCCTGGGCACGCTGATTGGCGTGGGCCGGTTCTCGCGCAATGGCCTGATCCGCGGCCTGTGCCAGGCCTATGTGGAGTTCTTCCGCAATGTGCCGGTGCTGCTGCAGCTGCTGATGTGGTACCTGATGTTCACCGAGGTGCTGCCCGCAGCCCAGGACGCCTGGACGCTAGGCCCCTTCTTCGTCAGCAAGGGTGGCCTGAATTTTCCGATTCCGATCTGGGGCCAGGGTCAGCTCTGGGCTGCCATTGGCATGCTGGCGGGCGTGGGCCTGGCTTTCATCTACCGCAAGTGGGCCTTTGCCCAGTTTGAAGCCACTGGCCGGATCCGCAGCATGTTCTGGGTGCCGGCGGTGATCGTCGTCGTGGCCGGCCTGCTGGGCTGGCTGGCCGGTGGCGCACCTACCGCCTTCGACTATCCCGTCAAGGGCGAGTTCGCTATCGAGAACGGCGGCGCGCTGACACCCGAGTTCATGTCGGTGCTGCTGGGGCTGACGGTCTACACCGCGGCCTTCGTGGCCGAGGTGGTGCGCGCCGGCATCCAGTCCGTGGCATTGGGCCAGGCCGAGGCGTCGGCCGCACTCGGCCTGGCACCCAACCAGACCATGCGGCTGGTGATGCTGCCGCAGGCGCTGCGCGTGATCATCCCGCCCATGACCAACCAGTTCCTGAACCTGACCAAGAACTCCTCGCTGGCGGTGGCTATCGGTTACCCGGACGTGGTGTCGATTGCCAACACCGCCCTGAACCAGACCGGCCGCGCCGTGGAGTGCATCGCGATCGTGATGCTGGTGTACCTGACTACCTCGTTGACCACTTCGCTGCTGATGAACTGGTACAACGACCGCTCGGCGATCAAAGAGAGATGAGACCCTTGTTGGACAGACCAAGAATATGACCGCACAAACTTTCCAACCCGTCGCCGCCCGTCCGGCCCCGGTCGCCACCGAAGGCGCCGTGGCTTGGATCCGCACCAATCTGTTTGGTGACTGGCGCACCACGATGTCCACCGCCATCATCGGCGGCCTGCTACTGTGGTACCTGCCGCAAATTTTCAGCTGGGCCTTGCTGCGCGCCGCCTGGCTGCCCAATGCCGAGGCCTGCCGGCTTGACGGCGTTGGCGCCTGCTGGGGCGTGGTGGCAGAAAAGTACCGCCTGATCATCTTCGGCCGCTACCCGTTCGAGGAGCAGTGGCGCCCCCTGGTGGCCACGGTACTGATGGTGGGCCTGCTGGTGGTGAGCTGCTCGCGCGCCTTCTGGCATGCCTGGCTGGCCATTGTCTGGGTGGTGGTGCTGGCCGCTTTCTTCGCCCTGATGTACGGCAATGTGCTGGGCCTCACGCGCGTCGAAACTGACCGCTGGGGTGGTCTGCCGCTGACCATCCTGCTGGCCTCGCTCTCGATCGTGTTTGCGTTTCCGATCGCGCTGTTGGTGGCCCTGGGCCGGCGCTCCAAGCTGCCGGCGATCAAGACCGCCTGCACCGTGTATGTGGAGCTGATCCGTGGCGTGCCGCTGATCTCGGTGCTGTTCATGGCCTCGTTCATGTTCCCGCTGTTCATGCCGCAGGGTTTCACCATCGATGTGCTGATCCGGGTGCTGGTGGGCATCACGCTGTTCTCCGGCGCCTACATGGCCGAGGTGATCCGTGGTGGCCTGCAGGCGATCCCGAAAGGCCAGATCGAGGCCGCAGCCACACTGGGCCTGTCGTACTGGCAGACGCAGCGCAAGATCGTGCTGCCGCAGGCCCTGGCGATGGTGGTGCCGGGCATCATGAACAACTTCATCTCGATCTTCAAGGACACGTCACTGGTCACCATCGTCAGCCTGTACGAGCTGACCGGCTCGCTGGGCCTGGCGCTGAACTCCGACGCCGACTGGCGGCCGTTCAAGATCGAGGGCTATCTGTTCATCGCGATGATCTACTTCGTGTTCTGTTTCGCCATGTCGCGTTACAGCCTGTGGGTGGAAAAACAGGTCAACAAAGGCAAGCAGCGGTAGGCCGGACACCGCACGTCACGTAGCAACGCAATCATCACAAGCAACACCATGACTGACGCAATCATCACCTTTGACAAACTGAACAAGTGGTACGGCAATAACTTCCACGTGCTGCGCGACGTGGACCTGACCGTGACCCGCGGCGAACGGATCGTGATCTGCGGCCCTTCAGGCTCGGGCAAGTCCACACTGATCCGCTGCATCAACCGGCTGGAAGAGCACCAGCAGGGCAGGCTGACGGTTGACGGCGTGGAAGTGACCGACGATGTGAAGGCCATCGACGACATCCGCAAGAAGGTCGGCATGGTGTTTCAGCAGTTCAACCTGTTCCCGCACCTCACTGTGCTGGAGAACCTGACGCTGTCGCCGATGTGGGTCGGCAAGATGCCCAAGAAAGAGGCCGAGGAAAAGGCCATGATCCAGCTCAAGCGGGTGCGCATTGCCGAGCAGGCCGGCAAGTACCCGCTGCAGCTCTCCGGCGGCCAGCAGCAGCGCGTGGCGATTGCCCGGGCCCTGTGCCTGACGCCCAAGATCATGCTGTTCGACGAGCCTACCTCGGCGCTCGACCCCGAGATGATCAAGGAAGTGCTCGACGTGATGGTGGAGATGGCCAGCCAGGGCATCACCATGCTCTGCGTCACGCACGAAATGGGTTTCGCCAAGGCCGTGGCCGACCGCGTGATCTTCATGGACCAGGGCCAGATCGTCGAGCAGAACAATCCGCACGATTTCTTCAACAACCCGCAAAGCGAGCGCAGCAAGGACTTCCTGTCGAAGATTCTGGGGCATTGAGCCAGCGTCAGCAGCGCGGGGCAGCTGCAGGCGGGTCTCATCCCCCTCTCTCCCGCGGGGAGAGGGTTGGGGTGAGGGGCTGCTGCGGCGAGTGCGACAGCGTCATTGGGGTCAGGTCAAATTCAGGACAGCGACCCCGCCGGAGCGCGAGCAAGTGAACGAAATTTGCCCTGACCCCAATCACGCGGGGTCTTCAGCTGCCATTCACCCCTGAAACCCAGAGCGAAAATAGCCCGCAAGCCGCATCCAGCAAGCGTGGTCCGCTACTGGATCATCAGCATTGATTGAGGTCGGGCGCGAACCAGCGGCAGCACTCGCTCCAAGAACGCGTTGATGGTCAACGCTGCGAGCAACAGTGTCATCGCCAGAAAGAGCCACGCCAACAAACCATCGCCAAGGCCAAGATACTTGTAGGCAGAGCGTTCTTGAATCTTGTCCTGTTTGGCAAGGGAAAGGTGTTCGAAACCATGTTTCCAGGCGCTGGGAAGTCTGCTGAGCAGTGGTTCCTTCATCGGACCTTTCATCCGGAAGGCGTCGACAGTCAACCAGACGCTGGCCATCGTGAAAAGCAGAAAAATCCACTTTGCCATAACGAGTCAATGTCGGAACCAAATGGCGGCTCCCTTGCGAGTCGTCCGCTTCGGGCGGCCCGTTACCCGCGCAAAAGGGGTCTGAGCAAATTCCTTCAACTGCTCGCGCTTCGGTGAGGCTGCTGTCCGGAATTTGATCCGACCCCCATTGCGCTGCGCCCCTTCTCGCCACCACTTCAGGGCACAGCTCCTCGCCCCTCAATCCATCTTCGCGCCCGAAGCCTGCACCGCCTTCTGCCAGCGCGGCATCTCGGCGGCGAGGAAGCGGGCGAAGTCTTCGGCGCCGAGGAACGCGGGGTCGGCACCCTGGGTGACCATGCGGTTGCGGATGTCGGGGGTGGCGAGCACCTGCTTGAAGGCGTCGCTGAGCGTTGCGGTCACGTCCTTGGGTAAGCCCGCTGGCGCCAGGAAGCCGTAGAAGCCCACGACCTCGAAGCCCTTGATGCCGGACTCGATCACGGTCGGGATGTCAGGCAGCGCCGGATTGCGCTCCTTGCTGGTCACGGCCAGGGCGCGTACCTTGCCGCTTTTGGCCAGTTGCACCACCGGCGGCACAGACGTGCTGCCCACTGGCACCTGGCCGCTCAACACCGCATTGACGGCGGTGGCTGGCGCATAGGGAATGTGCTGAATGTCTGACTTGACCAAGTTGCGAAAGAACATCTCCGCACCCAAGTGCGTGGTGGTGCCATTGCCTGATGAGGCGTAACTGAGTTTTTCTTTTTTGCTCAATGCCACCAGTTCAGCCAGTGTCCTGGCCTTGACATCGGGGTGTACAAAAAAGATGTTGGGTGACACACCGGTAATGGCCACCGCTTCGAGGTCTTTGTTCACGTCATAGCCTGCATTCGCATACAGGCTGGGGTTAACAGCAATCGCCACGCTGTGCATGAGCAGCGTGTAGCCATCGCCCGGCTGCTTGCTGACAAAAGTGGTGGCAATGTTGCCGCTGGCACCCGGCCGGTTTTCAACAACGAACGACTGCCCCAACGCCACTGTCAGCTGCTG
>JANMKM010000687.1:0-10798 GCA_031372035.1 Rhodoferax sp.
GGGCCGCCTTTTTCATTCAGGCCAAATCAGCCCTTGCAAGAACCTGGCAGGTACTTGGCAGGCATGTCAGTACCGTCAGTACCGTTGCCACAACGCCAAGCAGAAACGGCCTTGGTGCCGTCGTTCACGCTGACCAGCGTACCGTTGATCAACGGAGCCAGCGAAACCTTCTTGCCATCAATAGCCGTGTCACCAAAGCCTGTTGCCGTCACAACAATCTGGCCAATGCTGGAGGTGTTGACCACGGACACATACTTGCTACCAGATCCGGCCGTCACTTGCTCACATCCCCAGCCATTCGCGGCCACCGACAACGCCGTACTGGCCGACGTCTGAATGGCTTCGGTGATGGTGGTGCGGCAGGCCGACGCGGCCAGAATCACTTCTGACATCTTGGCTTTCTTGGTGTAGTCCGAATAGGCCGGCAGGGCAACTGCCGCCAAGATGCCGATGATTGCAACAACAATCATCAATTCGATCAGGGTGAAACCCTTTTGCATGGAACGCTGCATAGAAACTCCTTCAATATGAACAACAAACAACCAAAGAGACCTGCTGATACCGCACTATTCATGCCAGCTCAAAAACGACATGATTCTGTTGTTTGAAGGCGAAAACCCACCCGCCTCGGCATATTTGCGCTCAGTTTTGTACTTTTGCAGCATCAGGTTGACATTTCTGTCACACCGCCTTTGTCACTCCACCCAGTCGGTATGCCACAACGACGGCTGTTCGGGTTCAGCCCTTGCACCAGCCGGGCAAGTACTTGGCCGGCATGTCCGTGCCATCGGCGCCATTCCCACAACGCCAAGACGACTTGGCCTTGGTTCCGTCAGAAACAGTCACCAAGGCTGTGCCTATCAATGGCGCCGGTGATACATTTTTGCGGTCGATGGCAATATCACCAAGTCCTGTTGCGGTCACTACGATTTGGCCAACACTGGTTGTATGCACAGCAGACACGTACTTGCTGCCGGACCCAGCAGGCGGTTGCTCGCACCCCCAGCCATCTGCCGCAAAGGAAAGCGTATTACTAGCGGCCGTTTGGATTGCTTCAGAAATCGTGGTCCGACAGGCCGACGCCGCCGGAATCACTTCGGACATTTTTGCTTTTTTGGTGTAGTCGGAATCTGCCGGCTACGCCATCGCTGCCAAGATACCAATGTTCGCGACAACGATCATCAACTCAATCAGCGCAAAACCCCTTTTGAATTGGTCGTTTCATACTGACTCCAGAACGTGAAATCCCCATGGACTGCCACTGGTCTACGGCAATTTGCACGATCGCCAGTCCGCTACTTGATACATACCTGCCGCACCATCTTGAGATCGGTCAAACCCATCATGACCTTTTCCATGCCGTCCATCTTCAGGGTCCGCATGCCACCTTCGACAGACTGGGCAAACAATACCGCCACGCGAGCTCGCTCCTGAATCAGTCGTTTGACTGGATCGTCAGCTATCAATAACTCATGCAAGCCGATTCGGCCCTTGTAGCCCGTCTTGTTGCATTTGTCACAACCTACCGACCGGTAGAACTTGAGTTGCCCCTCTTGCCCATAGGTATGCATCCACCCGTCTACCAACTTCTTGCTCTCGCCGGCATAGTCCGCCTTCCAGGCTGCCGAATGCCGTAGCTCTTCAGAATACTCAACCGCGAACAGCCTCAACTCTTCTGGATCAGGCACATAGGATTCCTTGCAATCACACAGCTTCTTGGCCAGACGCTGTGCCAGGATACCCACCAACGCATCGGCGAAATTGAACGGGTCCATGCCCATGTCCAAGAGCCGTGTAATCGACTCGGGCGCCGAGTTGGTGTGCAAGGTCGAGAAAACAAGGTGACCGGTCAGGGAAGCCTCCACGCCCATGGAGACGGTTTCCTTGTCGCGCGACTCGCCCACCATGATGATGTCCGGGTCAGCCCGCAGGAAAGCACGCATGACCAATGCGAAATCAATACCGGCCTTCTTGTTGATTTGAACCTGACGCAGGCCCCTCTGGGTAATTTCAACAGGGTCTTCGGCCGTCCAGATCTTGGTGTCAGGCGTGTTGAGGTGCTTGAGGATGGAATGCAGAGTTGTGGTCTTGCCCGAACCCGTCGGCCCGCATACGTAGAACAGACCATATGGCTTCTCAATGGTCCTGACGACCCGGTCCTTGTTGTGCGGCGTCAGTCCAAGTTTGTCAAGCGGGATGGGTTCACCCGCGGCAAGAATCCGCATGACCACATCTTCGACGCCACCGGCGGAAGGAATCGTGGCGACCCGCAACTCGATGTCCAGAGGCCCGTACTTCTTGAACTTGATCTTGCCGTCCTGCGGCTTGCGCTTTTCGGAGATGTCGAGAGGGCTCATGATCTTCAGGCGCGTCACCATGGCCTGGCGAAAATGGGCTGGCACCTCAATGTACGGTTGCAAGGTGCCGTCAATGCGAAACCGGATGCCGGTCTTGAGCTTGCCAGGCAGCGGTTCGATGTGGATGTCCGAAACCTTCTGGTTGTAGGCATCGATGATGACCTTGTTCACGAACTTGACCAATTCGTTGTCCGCAGCAGCAGACTCTAGTGAGTCGTCATTGCCTGTCCCGTCATCGATCGGGGTATCCATGTCGGCCAGTAGTTGGTCGATTGACCCGCCTTCCACACCAGCGCCAAACAACTGCCCAAGCGTTTCCTGGAACTCTGGCAAGGTGGTAACGCGGTAAGCAAACTTCGTCATCCGCGGAAATACCTGCGGCACGACACGTGAACCGCGGACCGCCTCGGGGTCCATACACATGATGACCAAGCCGTCGGGCGACTCCTCTAGCGGAATCCAGCCCTGCTCCTCAATGAAATCGCGCTTTAGTGGCCCATGCAGGTGCTCTGATCGAATTCTTCCCTGGCTAAACGCCTCGTACGGCACTCCAAAGAACTTGGCTAATGATGGGCCAATTTGGGCAGGGCGCACCTTGTAGTTCGCCATTAGCAGGTGCTCAATCGGTTTGCCCTCATTGCGCGCATCCTGCATGCACTGCTCCAGCTCAGTCGCAGTCATCACCCCATCGGCGACCAAACCATCGTATTTTGTCGCCTTGCGCCTTTGACTCTCATCGGCGCGCTGCACGCGCTGGCGAATCGCCGTCGCCAGCGTCTTGCAGAGTTGGGTGACGCCTTCGACCTCCAGTTCGCCGAACGGCTCGTCATTCTTGTTGTTGATCAGATTGAGCACACCATGAAGGATCTCACCCTCAAGAATTGGCGCTACCAGCATCTGCCGAGTGCGATAGCCCGATCTCTTGTCCACTTCCTTGAGAAAGGTCAAACCCGGATGGATCAGCTTGAGAGCCTCGTCGTCGTAGACATCGGCAATATTGAGCAACTGCTTGCTGAACGCTGCAAAACCCGCAATGCTTTGCGGTGAGATAGGCAGCTTGAGGTCACGGCTGCTGTTCAACCCGGTCTTCACCTTCGAGACAATGGCTGTGTGATCCTCATTCACGGCATACAAGGTCAGACGATCGGCATTGAAAAGCTTGCAGATGTCCTGGCTTGCCTCCAGCATGATCTGCTCTAAATTTTCGGTCTCATGGATTCTTGCCGTGACCTGCTGCAGCTGTCGGTAGAAAAGAGCCTGGAAAGTCATCCCCCGCTTGCCTGCGGGCAGCTTCTGTGAATCGAGAAAAGCCTGGTCTGCCGGCTTTTCCCCACCCATGGGTCTGAGAACCGCACTCATAAATCAAACTCCTGACCAGCACGCAACCACCGGATATCGTGTGTCACGTTCGGGCCCGTCACTGCTGTCTCGTCGAACCGTTGAATCTCGGCCATGATCAAATCTGTTTCAGCCGGCTTTGTATGGGTGATATATATCGGAAAATTCTTGTCCTTGGCAATGCAATCAAGCTCATTGGCCAAGACCATCGGCGAAAGGTGCAAACTCAACTTCGCCAAATCCTTTTCGCGGTTACTGAACGCAGTCTCTATGACCAGCATTGCCACATTCAGCTGGTTGATTCGAGCCCAAAAGGCAGGGTTACGTTCCGTGTCGCCGCTGAAAACCCAGCATCCCGTACCAGCGGTGACTGCATATCCCACCGCTGGCACCGTGTGCACCGCCGGAAGCACTTCCAGCAACTTGCCCCGTATTTCCAGCGTTTGACCGATCCGGATCTCGTGAAAACTGATAAACGGTGCCTCCGGCGTCGGTATCCGACTGAAGTCTGGCCAGATGACATCATTGAAAATGTGGGCGCGCAGTGCCGCAATAGTTCCGGCAAGTGCGTGGATCTGCAGTGGAGACTTGCGCTTTGACGCAACGGCATCAACCATCAAGGGCAAGGCAGCAACATGGTCCAGATGCGAATGCGTCAAAAACACATGGTCGATGGTCTGCATTTCTCCCAGCGACAGGTCTCCAACCCCGGTGCCGGCGTCGATCAATACGTCATGGTCAATGAGGAAGGACGTAGTGCGGCAGCCTTTGGCTATTGCGCCCGAGCAGCCTAGCACACGCACTTTCATAGGGGCCCTTCATTTGGTTTCAAAATTTGTAGCGCCATCCCATTCTGGATCAAACGGCAACAGTCGCATAGATGCAACACGCTCCGCGTACAGTTGGTACAGGTATTTTTTCGCGTTCATCCGCATCAGATTGATAAGCAATACGTCAGCCTGATCCCAGTCTTGGGCACGGTAAGCCTTTATGAAGTTACCCCAGGTCTTCAACTCTGCGGCAATCTCCTTGCTCATTTCACTGGCCTCGCCAATGGGCCAAAAAATGGCGACCGCCTGTTCCTTGCCCTTGACCCGTACTTTGTCCAACTCCTGCCACGCGAAATCCGGCGCCAGCTTACGCGTGGACTCACTGACAACAATCTCGACTCCGTATATTTTGGACAATCCCTCCAGGCGGGATCCCAGATTGACTGCATCGCCAATCACGGTATAGCTGCGGCGGATATTCGAACCCATGTCGCCGACGCACATGCTGCCGGTATTGAGACCGATGCCAATGCCGATTTCAGGTATGCCCTTGCCACGGTGCTCCTCATTGATACCACGTACAGCATTGGCCATTTCCAGCGCCGACTTCACCGCAAGGTGCGCGTGCTCCGCTGTCTCAACGGGCGCACCCCAAAAGGCCATTACGCAGTCACCCATGTATTTGTCGATGGTGCCGCGGTTGCCCCTGATCAATCCGGTGAGCCGGCTGAAGACACCATTCAGCAATGCCTGCAATTGAATAGGCTCCATCTGTTCCGACATTTTGGTGAAACCACGCATGTCACAGAACATCACGGTCAGATCCTTGTTGGCGGCAGCCATACTGTAGCTGTCAGGATCTTTGACCATTTCATCAACGAGTTCAGGCGGCACATAGGTGCCAAACAAATTGGCAAGCTCGCGCTTGGAACGGCTTTCGACAAAATACCCATAACTCATGTTCAATGCAAACGATGTCGCCACCATGAGCAACGCTGAAGCCAACGGCATCACCAACCCGCCAGACAGGTACAGCCAGAAATTGACCAGCAACAAGGCCGAAAACACTGCCAGACTCAGCAACATGGCCCGCGGTGCAGACAGCAGCGGCAGGGCCAAAGCGAGCAGCAATCCGGCAAGCACCAGCATGGCGACTTCGTAGCCCATGGCATAGTCCGGCTTCACCAGAATCTTGCCGTCCAACAACCCGGAAATCACATTCGCGTGGGCTTCCACACCTGGATAGGTCTCACCTACCGGAGTGACTCGCAGATCCAACAACCCAGGCGCGGTCGTTCCTACCAGAATGATCTTGTCCTTCAAACTTCCTTCCGGAAGCCGCTTGGCCAAAACGTCAGCACCAGAAATGTAGGTGAAAGATCCGGCCTGGGGACCGCCGAAACCGCGGTAAGGCACGAGAGCCGCAACCCGATAGTCCACCGGAATGGACAGTGTCTTGTTGCCTTGCTTGAGCAGAATGCTCTCCAATCCCTCATAGTTCTTCCCTAGAAAACGTTCAGGAGGAAAGCCAGGCGAGACCGCAGGCAAACCGGCCAGGACCCGGAACATGGCCAACGAGAGGGACTCGTAATATTGACCTTTGTAGTCAGCGATCAACGGCAATGACCGCATGACTCCGTCGTTCTCTGCGATGGGGTTGAAATGCCCTGCCATCGGCGCAGCCTTGGCCAACTGCAAAATGTTGGAACCGTATCCGTTCCAGGTTGTAAAGCTGATCGGCCTACCGAGCAGCGCGTCCTTTCGCATGACCGGCTCAGGAAGCACGCCAGACGTGCGGCCCTCGCGATCACTGGTCAAATAATATCCAAGGACTACAGCGCGCCGTTCCAGTGCCTTTGCAAATAGGGCGTCGTAATCCAGCGATCCCTGAACCTGCCTCAGTTTTTCAAGGAAGCCAGTTTGGTCTTTCAGTTCGTTTTGTGCCAGCTCATTCAGGCGTTTCAAGCCGGAGCTTTCATCCGCCTCAGCGAAAACAACGTCAAATCCAAGCAACGCGATCTTCTGCCGGTCAAACAATTCATCCGTCAGGGCGGCGAGTTTGTTCCGTCCCCACGGCCACCTGCCCACTTCCGCCAAGCTCTTCTCGTCAATGTCAACGATGACAATCCGTGGATCAAGCGTCTTGGGCATTGTCGCCCGCAAGCGGGCGTCGTAGATGATGTCGTCCAGTCGCTGCACCAAGTCCAGTCGAACCACCCCGACTGCGTGCAGCAAAGCGAAGAGTAGCGGCAGCAGCGTTACTGCAACCCGGGCCCAATGTTTGGAAAGTGATCCCATGTCACGACGCCTTGCACGGGCCCGCTACTGGCAAAGACGCCAATCGTAGCGTCAAGTCTGCACGAACTGCATTTGCGTACCCGCAAGCTCAATCAAATCACCGTTCTTGAGCGATACAGGGTCCATGCCAATCGGTGCGCCATTGAGCGTAGGATTTCCCGCACCCTCCACGTGATGCACCACAAATCCATGTTGACGGCGGGTTATGGCTGCGACAGCCACTCCGGGCTTGCCAATAGTCGTTACGACTTTGGTCAGCGAAACCTCACGCCCGGCGGCAGCACCCGAAAGGACCTTGATCGCGGCGTGCTGTCCGACAGCGGCTGACGCTCCAACATCTCCACTTACGCTGTGGGAGAAAGAAGCCGGTTGGGGCGGCGGCGGCGGTGGTGGCATGGGCGGATGCGAACCCGGCTTGAATATGGCCGTTTTTTCAAAACTGGGGCCAGCAACTTCGCTTTCAAACTTGATCCGGTATTTGCCTATCTCAACGTTATCTCCATTCTGCAGAAGCTGCTTCTTGGCGGCTTTTCCATTGACATAGGTCCCGTTCGTGCTGTTGAGGTCCTCGAGATAAACCTCATTGCCTGCCATTTGCAACACAGCGTGCTCACCACTGACGGCGAGGTTGTCAATCACAATGTCGTTGTAAGGACGTCGGCCAACAGTGGTGCGGTCCTTCGTCAACTGGACTTCCTTGATGACAACACCGTCGATCGATACGATCATTTTCGGCATGACCGACTCCTGTTCCTGTAACTTGTAATGTGGAAACTCTTCAGCATGCTATTTTCCCAGCAATCTAGAGATTAAACCGCGCTTTTCCGTTGAAGCATCAACATGGACCAGCAAGACTGTGATGTTATCGCGGCCCCCATGCTCATTGGCCGCCGACACCAATTGGGCCGCACGCTGATCCAGTGATAGCGGCGTATCAAGAATACTTGAAATTTCGGCGTCATCGACCATATCCGATAGCCCATCTGAACACATCAGGTACACGTCACCAACATCCACCTTGTGCTCATTGAGTTCCAACATGACGGCGTCTTCAACGCCCAACGCACGGGTCACCAAATTCTTGTTGGCAGATGTCGCCGCCTGCTCCTGGGTGATCAGGCCAGCGTCTATCTGCTCCTGCAACAGGGAATGATCCTTGGTGATTTGGACCAATTCCTTGTTGCGCAGACGATAGCAGCGCGAATCTCCAATATGACCCAGTAGCAACGTCGTGTCCTGAAAGACAGCTACAACCAGCGTCGTGCCCATGCCTGAATACTGGGCATTGGAATTGGCAGCATTGAACACGGATCGATTCGCGTTATCCACGCAGATCTCCATCGCACGCCGAATTTCCTTGATACCTGCGTGCCGGCCTGCCTCAGTCAACCATCTTGCCATCTCGGACTTGATGAATGCAGTGGCCATGCCGCTGGCGATTTCTCCGGCGTTGTACCCGCCCATACCATCCGCCAAGACCCCTAACTGGGTCGACTCGTCAAACGCTGCCGAGTCCTCATTGTTGTCCCTGGCGCGGCCCGGATCCGTATGTATGCAGAACTTATAAATCATTGTCTTGGGAGGGCATGCGTATGGGCCAGCTCGGCGAGACTCTATATTTCTATATTTCTATATTTCTATATCGGTATCGGCACCACGTGCCTTACCGACAGCGCCGCGATCATGTACAACCGTCTTGTCAAACGCTTGTACATTCGGTGATCCTGGGGCCAGAATCGTGGTCTTTTCGCTGGCATGGTCCTGGCTGGCCTGAGACGCACTCGCACCATGCCCGGCAGCTGTATGGACAACGGTCTGCTCGTACTTTGAAGAGTCTGCCGCTGCACCAGTAGACATGATCGCCGTCTTGTCCGCATTGGCGGCGGCCCCTCCGCTGCCAGTTGGCGCGGCGTAGGATCCACTGCCAGCCAGCATATCTGCCGGCAAGGTCGCAAGCACGCTGCGCAAGTCCGCTGCAAACTGGTCGCCGTCCTGATATCGGGTTTCGGGGCGCTTGCTGACCGACAAAGCGACCAAGTTCGCCAACTGCTCAGGCAACTCCGGACGAATAATCCGGATATCGGGTGCTTCCTCATTGGCAATTTTGTACATCAGCTCCGCCATGGAGTCGCCACGGAACGGCAACACACCTGCCAGCATCTGAAAAAGCATGACACCTAGCGAGTAGAGGTCCGAACGACCATCCACCTTCTTGCCCGCCAACTGTTCTGGCGACATGAAACTCGGAGTACCCAGCACTAGTCCGGTTTTGGTCTTGCTCGAATCTGTAATCCTGGCGATTCCGAAGTCCGTGACCTTGACGGTATCGCTGTCGATTTCGTACATGATGTTCGCCGGCTTGATGTCCCGGTGCACCACGTTCTGCCGATGCGCGTAGGCCAATGCCTCGGCAACCCGGGCCACGATCGACAAGACCTTGCCCACCGGCAACAAGTGACCCCCCTTGCATGCGTCGACCAGATCCTTGCCCTTGAGGAACTCCATGGCGATGTAGGCGAGGTCGTGTTCTTCGCCCGCATCAAATATGGTCACAATATTCTGGTGCTGCAAGCGCCCGGCAGTTTCGGCTTCACGGAAAAAGCGTTCACGAGCATCCGTAAGCTCATCTCCATCAAACTCCTGGCTCAACGCCATTGTCTTGATGGCGACAACTCGCCCGATTTTCGGATCCTTGCCAAGGTAGACAACACCCATCGCCCCTTTTCCAAGTTCCTTCTCGACCTGGTAGCGACCCAGCATCGGCTTCTCAACAGCCCCGCCATCAAGCAGCATCGTGCCACCTGGATGCGATCCTCCGCCCCCGCCAAGCATCACGGTTTCTGACAGGTTCTTCGCGCGGTTGAGTTTCGCCTGCAAATCCTTGTAGTCCTTCTTGTAGGCAGCCATATGCTGATACACCGCTTCGGCCTTGTTGAATTGGCGTTTGCGCTCGAAATCAAGTGCCAGGCTGTAAAGATTGCCCATCACAGCGTCATTCATCGGGACCCGCCGGAAGCGATCAAATGCCATGTCGAGTTGACCTTGACCCTGCAGAGCCAGACCCATCATGCGGCTGGTTTCAGCGGATTCCTCATCCGCCTTGATCTTGCCAGCCTCGGTCATAAGGAAGCGCTTGGTCGTCAAAGCCAGATGACCCAAAACCAGCATGGTCGCGGGAAATATTAACTTCAACCACATTGCTGCGCCAGAGAGAAGACCAAACTCAACTCCGAGCAATACCACAAACATCGACGCGGTCACAATGGCCGCAGCTCCGGCCGACAATCTGGGCAGAGCCCCCACCACATAGCCTGCAACCAGCAAGAAAACACCCAGCGTGGCCCAGACTCCCCATGATGGCTGAACAATGAAATGCTCACTTAGGATACTCGAAGTGATATGCGCAATGGTCTCCGCTGGTGACAGGCTCGAGTTGCCCGGCACGGGAAACAAGGTACCAACTCCGGCAGCTGTCGCTCCTATGATGACGATCTTGTCTGCATACTTTGACGCCGGGATCTTGCCATTGACAACGTCATAAAACGAATCAACGGCGAATGCGGGTTTGCCGTCTCGTCCGCGATAGAACTGCGGCAACATGGAAGCAGACTCATCCGTCTTGATACGAAGCTTGCCGATTTGGACAGACTCGGCAGCGTTCAGTTTGATGTCGGTAGATGCCAGGTTCAGGCTCTTGATCGCGGCAAGCAGAGCCATGGAAGGCACTGCTTTGCCATAGTAGTTGACCAGTAGCGGTTCTTGCCGGACTGCGCCGTCCACATCCTGCGCCTGGTTCAGGTGCCCGATTCCAGCAGCAGCCGACCCGAGTATTTCAATCGGCTGTTGACCGGAGATCGACGGCACAGAAAATCCGCTGCCTTCGTCCAAGGCGCTCTTGAGAGCATATGCCGGCAGAGGGTTGTCTGGTTTCCCCTGGGGTTCTCCAATCCTGAAGACGGACGGAATCAGAACATTTCCGGCATTCTTCATGCTCGCCGCGAGCACTGCATCGGTATCCAAGGCCACCTCTGCTTC
>JANMKM010000706.1:0-4224 GCA_031372035.1 Rhodoferax sp.
CATCGGCCCCAAGGGCGCGCCCGGCATGCCCGAGGCCGGCTACCTGCCCATACCCCTGAAGCTGGCACGCGCCGGCGTGAAGGACATGGTGCGCATCTCTGACGGCCGCATGAGCGGCACGGCCTTCGGCACCATCGTGCTGCTCGTCACACCCGAGTCCGCCGTGGGCGGTCCGCTGGCCCACGTGCGCAATGGCGACCGCATCCGCCTGAGCGTGAAGGACCGGGAGATCAGCCTGCTCATTCCCGACGCCGAACTGGCGCAACGGGCCATCGACAACCCCGTCACAGAACCCACCGCCGAGCGTGGCTACCGCAAGCTGTTCCTGCAGACCGTGACGCAGGCCGACAAGGGTGTGGACTTTGACTTTCTGCGCGCTGCGAAGATGGTTGGCAAGACGCCCTGAGCCTGCGCAAGCAAGCTCGGCTCCATGGCGGCCGGTTCAGGCCGCCTTCAGCCAGGCTTTCAGATCGGCCTTGAGCTTGAGCAGGTCCGGCGTGCGGGTGTACATCATGTGGCCGGCGTCGTAGTAGTGGTGGGTGATGCGCGCCGCCACGTCCGGCGTGAGGTCCAGCCGGGCCAGGGACCAGTCGCTGGCGGAGTACGGTGTGCCCAGGTCGTAGTAGCCGCTGGCCACCAGCACGCGCAGGTGTGGGTTGCGCCGCAGCGCGTGGGCCAGCAGGTTGCTGGTGGTGGTGTAGCTGTTGCCCTTGGAGTCACCTTGCAGCCAGTTCCACTCCTTGTGCGCCACTTCGGAAAACACGGCGTACTTCTGGTCACTCTTCAAGCCCAGGGCTTCGTTGAAGTAGGCATGCGCGGCCATGGTGTAGGGCGGCACCAGTGCCTCCATGCCTGGGTCGAAGTCCCAGGTGCGGCTCTTGGTGGCGCCCATGGGCCCGGTGACGCGCGCTTCCAGCCGACCCACGATCCGGCCTTCATCCCGCAGCAGTTCGCCAAAGAATGTCATGTCGGAAATGCGCAGGTCGTTGTCTTCAATCACCTGGGCACTGATGCCGATCAGCTCACTCAGGCGTTTGGCAATCTGCTTGCGCCGCGGGGCCGGCAGGCGCGCTCCCAGGTGCAGCGCCGCCAGATATTCGTCCGTGACAAAGGCTTCGGCTGCCGCGCGCGCCGCCGCGGGTGATTGGCCCACCGCACCTTTGAGCTTGCCGTGGTACTGCGCCGTGGCGGCAAAGCCGGGGACGAACAGCGCATAGGCCAGGTCATTCTTGCCCGAGAAATCCAGCGACTGGATGTCCATGGCGCAGCTGACCAGGATGACGCCCGCCAGGGCAATGCCCATGTCCAGCAGCTTGTCGGCCAGCGCCGCGCCGCGGGTGGTGCCGTAGCTCTCGCCGGCCAGGTAGATGGGCGAACCCCAGCGCTGGCTGCGCACCAGGTAGGCGCGCACCGCCTCGGCCAGGGCCTCCACGTCGCCGTCCACACTGAGCATCTTCTTGCGTGCGGCGTCACTGGCCGTGAGCGAATAGCCGGTGTGCGGCGGGTCCACAAACACCAGGTCGAAATGCTCGAACCAGGTGTGCGGGTTGTCCTGCACGGCAAAGGGCGGCGGCGGCATGCTGCCGTCGTCATTGATCGCCACCCGCTTCGGCCCCAGCGCCCCCAGGTGCAGCCAGACCGACGAAGAACCCGGCCCGCCATTGAATGCAAACAGCAGCGGCCGCTCAGAGGCCTTCGGCGCCTTCCCCTTGGCCTGCAAGGTGTAGCTGGTGAGAAAGATCGCCGCGTCCGCCTCGCCCTTGTGCGTGTCCGACATGTTGGCCACCACCGGCACGAAACCGGCGCTCACCGTGTAGGCCAAGGTGTTCTTGCCCAGCACCACGCTGCCGGTGCTGACGCTGGGCGCGGATGCCAACAGCTTCTCGACGCGTTCGCGCATGCGCTTCTTTTCTTCGTCGGGGGTGGGCTTGTCAGTGGGGTCGGTCATGGGGGGCTCCGGGTCTTGATGGGGTGCAGTCTATAGCCATCGGCCACACGCTAACCCACATCCGCCCGGGCGACCGCGTCCGCCCGGGCATGACGAACTGGCAAATCAGCCTGATGGTGTCAGCCATCAAACCAACTACAAACCAAATTGCCCACGGCTGGAACCGGCCACCGTTGTATCCTCGCGCATGGGCCTGTGCTGGTTTGAATTCCGACTCCGCCCAACCCGTAGCCATCAGATGAGCGCAGAACCCAAGACTGTCAGACACGTAACCGACCATATTCGCGTCCGGCCATGTATCGCCCGCCAATTTGCGCAGCAAAGCCGGCTGCCACACTTCAAGGTCGGGACCACCTGGCAGATCAGGTGTGTGTGCGCCAATGGCGGGCTTCCTGTTCCCGTCAACCGCGATTAACGGGGCGAAGGCTTGATTACCTCCTACCACGCCAAATACTATGCCCACGAACTGACCCGGCGGCATGGATCTGATGGGGTCGACCGCCTTTCCCAGTCGCTGTTCGACGCCAGCGTCGATCTGAACCCACATCAAATCGAGGCTGCGCTCTTCGCGTTGCGCAACCCGCTGCAGCAAGGGGTGCTGTTAGCCGACGAAGTAGGTCTGGGCAAGACCATCGAGGCCGCGCTCGTGCTGTGCCAGTTTTGGGCTGAACGCCGCCGCCGATTGCTGGTAATTTGCCCGGCCAGCCTACGAAAGCAATGGGCGCAAGAGCTGCACGACAAGTTCGCAGTGCCTAGCATCGTGCTTGATGCTGTGGCACTGCGCAAGCACCGAGCGGGTGATGTACTGGCCACACTTCAAAGCATGGTGGGCAAGAAGATTGTCATCATGTCGTACCAGTTCGCGACCAAGCTGGAAGCTGAGCTGCGCGCCATTTCATGGGACATTGTTGTAATCGACGAGGCGCACAAGTTGCGCAATGCCCATCGCACGAGCAACCGCACCGGGCAGGGGCTGCGGCGAGCGCTCGATGGACGCAAGAAGCTGTTGTTAACAGCTACGCCCCTGCAAAACTCGCTCATCGAGTTGTATGGCCTTTCGACCCTGATTGACGAGCATCTGTTCGGGGACGAAACAACGTTTCGCAGGCAGTACATGGCTGTTGGTGGCAACCTAGACGAGCTGCGGTCACGGCTAGCCACCTTCACCAAGCGTACCTTGCGGCGTGACGTGTTGGAATACGTAAAGTACACAGAACGCAAAGCCTTGACGCAGCCGTTCAATCCAACGGATGACGAGCAGTCGCTCTACGAGCGGATCTCCACTTTTCTCCAGCGCGAAGACTCCTATGCGCTGCCAAAGCGCCAGCGGCATCTCACGTCGCTCATTTTGAGAAAGTTGCTTGCCTCCAGTTCACACGCGGTTTCGGCAACGCTAGTGACTATCCGCGCCCGCTTGCAGCGCCTGTTGGATGGGGGCAACCCCGACGATGGCCAGGAGCTTGTTGAACAACTTGTGGCTGATGAAGACCTGGAACAGGATTACCTGGAGGAGCAGAGCGACGATGCCGAATCAGAGGTACCCGCCCCGAATGCTTCCGCCGATTCGGCCGGGCCTATTGATACATCGGGAGCAAAGACCAGCAATGACGGCAAGAAGGCGGACATCCAGTCGGAAATCGACGAAATCACAGCATTCATTGACGCGGCCCTTGCGCTGCAAACGGACACCAAAGCTCAGGCGCTCTTGAAAGCGCTGGAGCTTGGGTTCGCCAACATGGCTTCCATGAAGGCACCGCGCAAGGCCATTGTCTTCACCGAGTCAAGGCGAACCCAGGAGTATTTGAACCGCTTTCTGAGTGCCAATGGATACACCGGCAAACTTGTGCTCTTCAGCGGCACAAACGGGCACCAGGACCAAACCGCGATCTATCAGACTTGGCTGAATGAGTACGAAGGCACTGACCGCATCACAGGTTCGCCCCAAGTTGACCGGCGCACCGCCCTGATTGACCATTTCCGAAAGGACGACGGCACTGGCGCCGAAATCATGGTTGCCACAGAGGCCGCAGCCGAAGGCGTCAATCTGCAGTTTTGTGCGCTCATCGTGAACTACGATCTGCCCTGGAATCCGCAAAGGATCGAGCAGCGCATCGGCCGATGCCATCGGTATGGTCAACGCTACGACGTTGTTGTCATCAACTTTCTGAATACGCGAAATCAGGCAGACCAGCGTGTGCTGGAATTGTTGACGCAGAAGTTCAATCTGTTCTCAGGAGTCTTTGGAGCGTCCGATGAAGTGCTGGGACGCATTGAAG
>JANMKM010000018.1:0-2376 GCA_031372035.1 Rhodoferax sp.
GATGTTCCTGCCCCAGGTGGTGAAAAGCGCGCGCGTGATGAAGCAGGCGGTGGCGCACCTGATTCCCTACATCGAAGAAGAAAAGCGCCAGCAGGAGTCCGCCGGCGAGGACGTGAAGACCAAGGGCAAGATCATCATCGCCACCGTGAAAGGCGACGAGCACGACATTGGCAAAAACATCGTCACTGTGGTCTTGCAGTGCAACAACTTTGAGGTGATCAACATGGGCGTGATGGTGCCCTGCCACGAAATCCTGGCCAGGGCCAAGGTGGAGGGCGCCGACATCGTCGGGCTCTCGGGCCTGATCACACCGAGCCTGGAAGAGATGCAGTATGTAGCCGGGGAGATGCAGAAGGACGACCACTTCCGGCTGCGCAAGATTCCCTTGCTGATTGGCGGCGCCACGACTTCGCGGGTACACACTGCCGTGAAGATCGCGCCGCATTACGAAGGCCCGGTGGTGTATGTGCCGGACGCATCACGCAGCGTGAGCGTGGCGCAAAGCCTGCTGTCCGACAGCGCCAGCAAGTACCTCGCAGAACTGCAAACGGATTACGACCGGGTGCGCCACCAGCACGCCAACAAGAAGCAGGTTCCGATGTGGCCCCTGGCCAAGGCACGCGCCAACAAGACGCCGGTCGATTGGTCTGCCTATGCGCCGCCCAGACCCAAGTTCATCGGCCGACGCCTGTTCCGCAATTTCGACCTGGCCGAGCTCGCCCGTTATATCGACTGGGGCCCGTTTTTCCAGACCTGGGACCTGGCCGGCGCGTTCCCGGCCATCCTCAAGGACGAGGTGGTAGGCACCGAAGCCGTGCGCGTCTACGCCGATGGTCAGCGCATGGTCCGTCGGCTGATCGAAGGTCGCTGGTTGACGGCCAACGGCGTCGTGGGCATGTACCCGGCCAACAGCGTGAACGACGACGACATTGCGCTCTATACCGACGAATCGCGCAGCCAGGTCGCCATGACCTGGCACGGCATGCGCCAGCAGACCGAGAAACAGGTGATCGACGGCGTCATGCGCCCCAGCCGGTGTCTTGCGGATTTTGTGGCGCCACGCTCCAGCGGCGTGGCCGACTACATCGGCCTGTTTGCGGTCACGGCTGGACTTGGCGCGGAGAAGAAGGAGAAATACTTCAACGACGATCACGACGACTATTCGTCCATCATGCTCAAGGCGCTGGCGGACCGGCTCGCGGAGGCGTTCGCCGAGTGCCTGCACCAGCGCGTGCGCACCGACCTGTGGGGCTACGCGCCCGACGAGGCCCGGCAACTCGAAGTGAACGACCTGATCGCCGAGAAGTACCGCGGCATCCGCCCGGCGCCGGGTTATCCGGCCTGCCCGGATCACAGCGTCAAGCGCGACATGTTCACGCTGCTGGGCTGCGACGAGATCGGCATGACATTGACCGAAAGCCTGGCCATGATGCCCGCCGCGAGCGTGAGCGGGTTTTACCTGGCGCATCCGGACAGCAGGTATTTCAGCGTTGGCAAGGTTGGCGAGGACCAGGTGCACGACATGGCCCAACGCCGCGGCATTCCCGCTGCCGAGCTGGCCAGGATGGTGGCGCCCAATTTGTGAACTAGTTGGCGAATGCCGCGCTGCGCTGGCACGCGATTTACCTCGGGTTACAAACTGCCTGGCTGCGGGATACGAAACCTGTTTACCTTCTCCTGTGTCGGCCGTTGATGAATGGCTGTACGACAAGCCTTGGCCTTTTTCAGCGCCGGGCAGCGAAAGGAGAAATCATGAATGCCACCGTCCAAACCTTGCCGGCCTCCGCGGCCCATACCAAACCCCTGTGGGCCGCCGTTGGCGTGCTCGGCTTTGCCGTCGTTGCCATGGGCGCAAGCCTGGTCTATGTGCAGACCCGCCCTGCCGATGGCCATGTCGCGCTGGCCGCGATGAGCACGGCGGCCGTCGAGCCGACGATCAAGGTGCCGGCGGAAGAATCCTTGAAGGCGCAGGAGGATCTGGTGGCTCCGCCGCCCAAACCCGTCGCGGCGACAGTCAAGCCGATTCCCGTCAAGGTAGCCCCTAAAGTGATTGCACCCGCTGTGGCCGGGCCGGCGGCTGCGGTTGCAGCTCCCACAGCGGCCCCCACGCCCCAACCCAGCCCGACGCCAGCGCCGGCACCCGCCGTAGCCGGGACGGGCGCCGGCAGTGGCGCCCCCGCGGTTGTTTCCAGCTCGGGGGTGATCGCCAGCCAGCCCGTCGTGGTGCCTGCGAAACCTGTCTGCGCGAATTGCGGCACGATTGAATCCGTTACCGCCGTGGAGCACAAAGGCAACCCGAACGGCGTGGGTGCCGTGGCCGGCAGCGCGCTCGGCGCCGTTGTGGGCAATCAGATCGGCAAAGGCAGCGGCCGCGCT
>JANMKM010000057.1:0-2448 GCA_031372035.1 Rhodoferax sp.
GCCATGAACCTCATCGAGGGCCGGATCGAGAAGACCGGACCGGACTGCGCGGTGGTATTGGGCGAGGGCGCCCGGCTTGATTTGCCGCCGGGCCGCTACGACGCGCACGCCGGCAAGGCGGTGACGGTCGGCCTGCGGCCGGAGCACCTGCACTGGACCAGCGAGCCTGGCGGCAGCACGCTGCAGGGCCTGGCACGTGTCGTGGAGCCACTTGGCTCCGATACGCTGGTCGTATTCGACCTGGCCGGCTTCGAACTACAGGCGCGGCTGCCCCCGCGCGTGGTGCGCCGCGCCGGTGATGGCGTGCAGGTCACGATCGCGCCCGAATCGATCCACCTGTTCGACCCGTCCACGGAGCGCCGGCTGTAAGCGCCGCAGGCTCCCGAATCAACGTAATCCACCTTCCCATCATGATTTCGTCAACCAACGAGGAGCAAGCGCCATGATCGTCCGTCGTACCGTACTCAAGTCGGCCGCTGCAGCAGCGGCCAGTGCCATTGCGGCACCCGCCTTCGCGCAAGGATCCAGGAAGATCACCTTCCTGACCTGGAACATCATCGACCAGAAGGAACTGATCGAAGGCTGGATCAAGCGTTTCCAGTCGACGCGTCCGGGCGTGGAGGTCGAGTGGCTGGACAAGAAGGGGCCGGAGTTCAATCCGTTCTACCAGACCCAGCTCACTGCCGGTACCGCCCCGGACGTCATCAACACGCAAGGGGCACTGGGCCTGGAATACGCGTCGCAAGGGGCCTTGCTGGATCTGACGCCCCTGTTCCGGAAAGAGCCTGCGACACGTGCCCGCTACGACCCGAACTACCTCGGCAACTGGGTCTTCGAAGGCCAGAACTACATGGTGCCGTTCTACATCACCAAGACGCTGCTGTTCTACAACAAGCCCATGTTCGCCAAGGCCGGCCTGAGTGCGCCACCGAAGAACTTCGACGAGATCCTCGCCTTTGCCCAGAAGATGACCAGCGGCGATGCCACGTCCGGCTTCATGACACTCAACTTCGACTGGTTGTTCTGGCCGCTGTTCGCCATGAACGGGGTACAACTTGTCACGCCCGACCTCAAGAAACCCACCTTCAACACGGCCAAGGCGATTGAAGTGCTGGACAAGCTGGCCAAGGCGACCCAGAGCGGCGCGATCAACAAGATCGCCTGGACCGGCCGCTGGGTCGAGCCCAATGGCGCCTTCGCAGCCGGCAACATCGGCATGCTGCACGCGCACTCGCCCGCCTACTTCTTCTTCAAGGGGCAGGGCAGCTGGGTCACGCCGGAGACGATAGGCGTGGCACACATGCCGGGCAACTATGCAACACCGAACTCGCACGGCCTGGGCATCTCGCGGACCTCGAAGAACCCCGACCTGGCGTGGGACTTCCTGAAGTTCATCACCGACGCCGGCCAGGCCGGCGAGCTGGCCGAGCGCAGGAAACTGGTGACCGGCAACGTGGGTGTGGACAAGGCGTCACTGGCCAAGCTCGAAAAGGAAGACCCGACCGTGTACCAGGTACTCAAGACGCAGCTCGAGCACACTGACAAGATGACCGGCAACTGGCGCTTCGGCAATGACAGCCGCGTCAAGGAAGCGTTCTGGCCCGAGGTGCAGAACGCGTTGCTGGGGCGCAAGGACGCCAAGACCGCGCTGGCCGACGCCGAGCGCAAGATGGCACGCGAACTGGCCCGCTCCTGAGGCGCGGGGGCGAGCGTGGGGGCCACATCTTGAGCGCCGCCGGGCCGCCCCAAGGCGCGAGCGCCCCCTCGGGGCCGACGTCCGCGGCTCCGGACCTGCCGGCGCAGGTTCGGACGGACGGAGGAGCCTTCACCTCTGGTGAAGGCACGTCCAGCGAAGTACACACAGTGACGAGCGTGGGGGCCACTTTCTGGGGGCAGCAGCGCAACCGCCAGCTGGCGCTGGTGTTGTGCTTTCTGCTGCCCTCCCTGGTCATCTTCTTCCTGTACCGCCTGCTGCCACTGGGCTGGAACGTCGTGCTGTCGTTCCAGGCCTGGTCGCCGCTCAAGCCGGCGGTATGGATCGGCCTGGAAAATTACGCCGAGATGTGGAACTACGACGAGGTGTTCTGGATCGCCCTGAAGAACACGCTGATCTTCATCCTGGCCTCGCCCCTGGCCATCGCCGCCGCGCTGGGGGTGGCGCTGCTGGTCAACTCCGACCTCAAGGGCGCCAGCGTCTACCGCACCATCGTTTTCCTGTCCTACCCGCTGATGGCGGTGGCGGTCGGCATCATCTGGCGCTGGATGTACGACGAGCGCGGCGGCATCATCAACTACGCGCTGCGCGCCAGCGGAATGACCGACAAGCCGATCGGCTTCCTGCAGGACTTCAGCTGGGCGCTGCCTTCGGTCATCTTCGCCGAGGTCTGGCAGGTCATCGGCTTTTACATGATCATCCTGCTGACCGGGCTGCAAAGCATCCCGCAGAAT
>JANMKM010000162.1:0-2087 GCA_031372035.1 Rhodoferax sp.
CACAAGGCAAGGCCGGCCTTTTTGAATGGGTACGGCCGCAGAGCCGGCAGGTGGTCGTCGTGCCTGGGGCTGATCATTTTTTTAGCGGGAAGCTGCACGCGCTGCGGTCTCTCGTCGTCAATCACCTCTGCGCATAAACGCGCTTCCTGCCATGGCCACCGAGCTCTCAATCGACTCTCCGCTGGCGCGAGCGCGAACGCTGCTCTTCGTTCCCGGCAATCGGCCCGAGCGTTTCGAAAAGGCGCTGTCCAGCGGGGCCGATGGCGTGGTGCTGGACTTGGAGGACAGCGTTCCCGCGGCCGAGAAGCAGGGCGCTCGCCAAGCAATCGCTTTGGCCTGGGAAGCAGTTACCAGAGCAACTGGCGTCACAGTCCCGGTGGTAGTGCGCATCAACAGCGTGGGTACAGACGCCGGACGTGATGATCTGGAATGGCTTGCGCTTCAGTCACCGACCGCCGGCGTCATGTTGGCCAAGGCCGAGTCGGCAAGCCAGGTCCAGGCCGTATCGCTGGCATTGCCGAAGGCGGCCATTCTTCCACTCATCGAGAGCGCCTCAGGGTTCTTGGCTCTGTCAGAGATCGCCCAGTCACTGGGAGTTCTGCGCTTGATCGTCGGGCATATCGACTTCATGGCTGACACCGGTATCCGATGCTCGAATGATGAACGCGAGCTCGACGCGCTGCGATTCAGTGTCGCGATGCAGACCCGTGCGAACCGACTGGCGCCGGCCATCGATGGGGTCACGCTGGCCATCGGTGACGTCTTGCGTCTGCAGACTGATGTGCAGCGGGCGTTGAACTTCGGTTTCGGCGGCAAGCTGTGCATTCATCCGCGGCAGGTGCAGGTAGTGCATGCCGCCATGACGCCGAGCGACGGGGAACTCGATTGGGCCCGCCGCGTAGTGGCTGCCGACAAAGCCTCTGGCGGCGCGGCTGTTCAGCTTGACGGACGGATGGTCGACCTGCCAGTCGTGCTGCAAGCTCGCCAGACGCTGGCCAGGGCGCGCCGCGAAAAAGGGGGCTGAGTGGAACTTGACTGTGAGTGTCGCGGTTCCATTATGTCGGTTATTATTGACAACTACCGACATATAGGAACAACATGAAAGCATGGAGACCAACTATCAACAGATCCTGACTCTGGCCAGCACACATGGCCTCATCCGTCCCAGCGACCTTGCAGCGCTTGGGCTGCCTCGTGTCGCCCTCACGCGCTTGGTTCGGCAGGGTCTACTCACCCGCGTGGGACGCGGCCTGTACGCCCGTCCTGACCGCCCCGTGTCCGAGCATGGCACGCTGGCCCAGGTCGCACGCAAACACCCGCAAGCCATCGTCTGCCTGCTGTCGGCGCTGCGCATGCACGACCTCACTACGCAATCACCGTTTGAGGTCTGGCTGGCCATCCCCAACAAGGCCCGTGCGCCGAAGGTGGAGTACCCACCACTGCGCATCGTGCGCTTCTCGGGTGCCCTGCTTTCCGACGGCATCGAAGAACATCGGGTCGATGGCGTGACCGCTCGCGTCACCACCGTCGCCCGCACCGTGGCCGACTGCTTCAAGTTTCGCAACAAGATCGGCCTCGATGTGGCGATGGAAGCACTTCGGGAGGCCTGGGCAAACAAGCGGGTCAGCATGGATAAACTCTGGCGCTATGCCACCCTGTGCCGAGTGGCCAATGTGATGCGCCCCTACATGGAGAGCCTGTCATGAACGAGCGCAACGTTGCAGCATCGGTGCGTGCACGCCTGCTCAACCGCGCCCGTGAGACCAAGCAGGATTTCAGTCTGGTCCCTATCGGTGCGCGGAACTATTTGCATCGAACCGACATTTTCACGAAGCACGGGTAAGTCCCAGAGTGATAGCATATGCGCTATCATCTTGCACATGCCAATCGTGGTTCTGGACACCAATGTTCTGGTCGCAGCTTTGCTACGCGGTGGTGGCAGCGCACGTGCCGTGCTTCGAGCTTGTTTGAACGCACAGTACCAATCGGTACTCGGTCCGGCGTTGCTGGCAGAGTACGAGGACGTGTTGGGACGGAATGATCTCTTCGCGGACTCTGTTCTTTCAGCCAACGAACGAGCCGAAGTG
>JANMKM010000180.1:0-6298 GCA_031372035.1 Rhodoferax sp.
TGTGATGTGGCTAGATGCCACCTCCACCCGGACAAAGCACCATCTCAAAACGATTTGCCACCCCATACGGCAGCACCCGGGCCGCTGGCCAGGGTTGTGCGTGGATGGGGGCGCTGTGGTTCATGGTGCTGCTCTGATAAATGTTGTTGCGGTTTGACGTTTTGGATCGAAGCATGAATAGTAAACAGCGTTGACCCGAGCGTCAATGAAGATTCAGCGAAGATTCAGCGCTTTTTGTCGGCCTGTTGTTTCATGGCATCACGCATGGCGCGCGCCAGCTCCTTGCGGGCGGCGGGCGCCGCCAGGTAGGCGCGCTCGGCCAGCTGCAGAAAGCGCTGCAGTTCGGCCGGCCGCTCCACGGCATGCGGCGTGTCGAGCCAGCCCGGACGCTTGCCGCACAGGGTCTCGATCTGCCGCGCCAGCTTGTCACCGATGGTGCGGGCGCCGGACTTCATGCCCGAGAAGTAGGTGTTGTGCACCTGGATCAGCGCCGCGAACTCCCGGTCCAGCCCGCTGATCTGCTGCGACGGCGCATCCGCCATGCGCTGCGCCACATGCTCCGAGAACAGCTGCAACAGGTTGCCGCGGCGGGTCTCGGGAAGCGTGGCTGGGTCCATGGGCCATTCTCCCATGGTCAATGGCGTTGACCATGCGCCGGCAGCGGCGCGCTACCGCAGTGGCTTCGCGGCCAAAGCTTGCGCTACTGCGGGAAGGCGCTGAGCGCCGGGCCCTGGGCGCCGGCCTGGGCCGGTGTGCGCGCCACGTTCATCAGCCAGGAGACCATCACGAAGTAGCCCAGCAGCGTGGTCAGCTCCACCGTGCCGGCCTGGCCAAACTGCGCGCAGGCCCGCTCAAAGCTCGGGTCGCTGACACCGTGGTTACGCAGCAGCTCCTGCGCGAAGTCCAGCGCAATCTCCTCGTCCGGCGCCAGGGTGCGTGGCCGGGCACCGACATGCAGGGCCTGTAGCGCCGCTTCCGACACGCCCGCCTTGAGCGCCAGCGGCTGGTGCATCAGCCACTCGAACTGGTTGCCCACATGCCGGGCCGCGGCGCAGATGCAGAGCTCACGGATGCGCGCGTCCAGCGCGCCCTCGTAGCGCAGGCACTCACCCAGCCTGGCCACCCGCTCCAGCAGCGCCGGGTTGCACAACAGCGGCAGGAAGGGACCGTACACGCCCTTGCGCGGCCCGTCGATCAGGGCCTGCGCGGCGGCGCGCTGGGCTGCGTCCAGGGCTTCCAGCGGCGGCATGGGCAGACGCTCGTTGGCGGGCGAGCCGAAGCCCTGCTGGCAACTCGGGGGGCTGGATGCTTGAGACATGGGATGACTCCAAAAAAAATGCCGACGCATGTGCGCCGGCATTTTCCGCTGAAACCCGCAGGCTCAGCGCGCGGTTGCTGGCCTCAAGCGCTTTGCAGCACCTGGCGGCGGCGCACAACGGCCAGACCCATGAATGCCAGGCCGAACAAGGCCAGCGAATCCGGCTCCGGCACGTCCAGTGCATCAAAGGCGGCATTGGCAATCAGGTTGTGGGCAAAGGCCGACGGGTGCAGGGCATCCGAGAACAGCGAGCTGGCGCAGTCGCCGCCAATGGAGCCGAAGAAGCCACCGCATGGCATGTTGGGGTTGGTGACACCAAACGCAGCCGGGTTGCTGTACACCATGGCTGCTACGCCGGCCATGTCGAGCAGGTCAATGTCCAGACCCGGAAAGAAGCCCTCCAGTGCCAGCAAACCACCCACCAGAGCATTGAAATCACTTGTGGCATCGCTGGATGCCGCCTGCAGGCCGAGCATGGCGGCCTCGGGCGTATTGCCCAGGTCAGGCAGGTTGGAGATCAGGACGTGCTTGGCGCCTATCGACGCCAGGTAGCCCACAGCATTTCCCAGGTTGGCCACGGCATCTGCAGCGGCCTGGAACCGGCCCGCCTGGTCTGCAAGGGAATTGGTCGGGAAAGCGGTGCGGGCGTCGCGCATGTCGTTGCCACCACCGACCACCACATACAGTGCGCTCGGGTCGGCAAATGCGTTGGACGGACCCCAGATGCCAGCCACCTGCGCCAGCACGCCCGGCGGGCTCAGGTCCACGCCGCTGCGCGCACCGGCGAAAGCATAGTTCTTGCCGCCCGCCAGGAACGGGGCCGCGTCACCCGCCACACCCAGGCTGGCTGCCAGGTTTTCCACCCACAACAGGCCGTTGGAAAAACGGCCACCGAAGTACGGTTGGCCGGGATCGGGGAAGGCGCCGCCCGACACGATCTGCAAATTGCCGGTGTCGGACAGGCTGTCGCCGAACACCACCATGCTGCTGTAGGGTCCGGCCGCTGCCAACAGGGGCAGGCTCAGAACGCAGGCGGAGATCAGGGATCGGAAGCTTTGGAATGGCATGGTGTTGTCTCGGTTTTTGGTAATGAAAATGCAGCGGCTATTGCGCCACAAATTGCCAATGCACCATGCAGGGGGAAACCCTGAAGCCGGCTGCGTTTGCAACGATGCACTGCGCCGGGTCTGCCAACCGGGTGGTGGTTATCGGCAGCAGGCGCCCCGGGGAGCCGGCGTCGCATCGGGGCTGGGGCTGGGAGAAGGTGACCGAGCACGCGATCCGTGCGTTGGTGGCCCGAGGCCGGCCGCTGGTCGCCATCCTGTGGGGCAGGGATGCCGCGAACTTGCGTCCGCTCCTGGGCGCAACACCGATCATCGCGTCGGCGCACCCGTCGCCACTGTCGGCAAGCAGCGGGTTCTTCGGCTCGCGGCCATTCTCCCGTGCCAATGCCCTGCTCGCCGAGCAGGGTGCGATGTCCGTGGACTGGACGCTTCCGGCTGTGACACCGGCGTAGGCACGGGTGGGCAGTGCGCCAGCGCACCGTCGGCCCTTTTCGCATCGTCAGGCGCCGTGGGCTGGCGGGCAGGATTCGCGATCAAAGAAAAACAGCCTAGAGGGATGAGCCTCTAAGCTGTTGTTCTAGAACCGAAATTCTGGTGCGGCTGGCAGGAATTGAACCCACGACCCCTTGGTTCGTAGCCAAGTACTCTATCCAACTGAGCTACAGCCGCGAAGGCCGCAATTCTAGCATGGGCTCCACGGCCGACCCCTTGGTTCGTAGCCAAGTACCCTGTCCAAGCCAAAGCCGCAAACGTGCGGTCTCTGGCATCACGCGTTTTGGGTCTCCCCCCGCAACCCCAGCATCGCCCGCGCCTCTGTCGGGCTAGCCACCGCCCTGCCTGCCT
Organism: Rhodoferax sp.; assembly: GCA_031372035.1. GTDB lineage: Bacteria > Pseudomonadota > Gammaproteobacteria > Burkholderiales > Burkholderiaceae_C > CAISIP01. The sequence continues at coordinate 3,226 of JANMKM010000180.1, forward strand.
TCTTGGCGCATTCGGCCAGCGCCGCAATCAGCACACCGTTGCCGCTGGCGCGTTCGCCGTCGGGCAGGTAGAAGGTGTCTTCCAGGCCTGTGCGCAGCATGCCGCCCAGCTCGGCGGTCTTCTGGTGCACGGGCCAGATCTCCTTGCGGCCGATCAGGGTGGACTGCCAGACGCTGCCGGGTGCCATCCAGCGCGGGATCAGCGCCAACAGGTCGGCGTCAGCCGGCATGCCGGAGGCCACACCCATCACCAGGTTGTATTCCGCCCGCCCCATGCCGTCTTTCAGCATGCCGGCCTTGAGGTACATGCCCACGGACTGGACGATGCCGACGTCAAAGCACTCGAACTCCGGGTGGGTGCCGCATTCCTCCATCACGTCCAGGTATTTCTGCACCTTGGACACCGGGTTGTCGAACACCATCGGCGGCCAGGCCCAGTCGCCGTTGTCCTTGATCTTCAGGTAGTTCAGGCTGCCGGCATTGCAGGCCGCAATCTCGGGCTTCACCCGGCGGATGCAGGCCAGCGGGCCCGAGATGTCAGGCCCCACAGTGCCGGTGGTCAGGTTGATGATCACGCCCGGGCAGGCAGCGCGGATCGCGTCCACCACGTTTTGGGCCACGTCCGGGTCCCACGAGGGCATGTGCCCCATGCCTGGCTCCTGGCTGCGCAGGTGCACATGCATGATGGAGGCGCCGGCATTGAAGGCGTCGCGCGCCTCGGCCGCCATCTGTGCCGGCGTTACCGGCACCGGGTGCTGCTTCGGGTTGGTCAGCACGCCGGTCAGCGCGCAAGTCAGTACGGCCTTGTCCATCATGTCTCCTTTGCATCCAACTCCACCAGCACCGCGCCGGACTCCACCTGTGCGCCCAGCGCCACATGCAGTGCGCGCACGGTGCCCGCGGCCTGGGCCGTGAGCCACATCTCCATTTTCATGGCTTCCACGCACAGCAGTTGCTGGCCGGGCTCCACCACGGCCCCCACCGCCACGGCAATCTGCGTCACCCGGCCCGCCACCGGGGCGCAGGCGCGGCTGGCGTCCAGTGCTGCGTCACGCTCCGGCACGGCCGATGCCTCGACAAACACAAAGCTGTTGCCGCCAATCGCCAGATGCAACTCCGCGCCATGCAACACGGCCACGGCATTGCGCTGCATGCCATCGATCTCGTAGCGCAGCGTGCCTTCGCCCAGATGCAGCACACGCACGCTGAGCGCTGCGGCGCCCTCGCCCACCCCCACCACACCATGCCGGTCACAGCGGGTGCGCAAAACGCGGCTTTGGCCGTCGCACAGCAGGTGGATGTCAAAGGCGGCCACGCTGTCGGAACGCCAGCCGGCACCATTGCGCATGGCAAGCGCAGCTGCAGCCACGCTCCAAGTGTGCTCGTCGGCCACCGGGCGCTGCAACAGGGGCACGCCCCGCTCCTGCCATTCGTCCAGCAGCGTGGTGGTCATCGCGGCGCCGCGGAACGCAGCATGGTCCAGCAGGCCCGCCAGGAATGTGCCGTTGTTGCGCAGGCCCAGCAGCGGCGCGTCCTGCAGCGCGGCACGCAGGCGGCGGATGGCGTCTTCCCGGTCCCGGCCATGGGCAATCACCTTGGCCAGCATGGCGTCATACCAGGGCGAGACCACGCTGCCGGTGGCAATGCCGTCGTCAATGCGCACGCCCGGCCGCAAGGCAGCTGCGGGCTGCCACCAGCGCACGGTGCCGGTCTGCGGTGCAAAGTTGGCGTAGGGGTCTTCAGCATAGAGCCGGGCCTCGATGGCATGGCCGGTCAGCGTGATCTGCTCCTGCCGCAACGGCAGCGGCTCACCGCTGGCCACGCGCAGCTGCCACTCCACCAGGTCCAGGCCGGTCACCATCTCGGTCACCGGGTGTTCCACCTGCAGCCGGGTGTTCATCTCCAGAAAGTAGTGGCGCATCTGGCCATCCACGATGAACTCCACCGTGCCGGCGCCCTGGTAGCCCACGGCCAGCGCGGCGGCCACGGCGTCGCGCCCCATGGCGGCGCGCATGGCGCTGCCAATCACCGGCGAGGGCGACTCCTCGATCACCTTCTGCCGCCGCCGCTGCGCCGTGCAGTCGCGCTCGCCCAGATGCACGGCATTGCCATGGCTGTCGGCAAACACCTGGATCTCGATATGTCGGCCGTTGTCGATCAGCCGCTCCAGCATCAGCGTGCCATCACCAAAAGCCGCCTGCGCCTCGCGCCGGGCGCTGAGGATGGCCTGCGGCATTTCGGCGTCTGAGCGCACCAGCCGCATGCCGCGGCCACCGCCACCGGCAACGGCTTTCACCAGCAGCGGGTAACCCAGCAGCCGTGCCTCCTTGCACAGGCGCTCGTCGTTCTGGTCCTCGCCCAGATAGCCTGGCGCACAGGGCACACCGGCGCTGAACATGCGGCGCTTGGCCAGTGCCTTGTTGCCCATGGCCAGCATGGCCGCGGGCGGAGGGCCGATGAACACCAGGCCGGCGTCCAGGCAGGCCTGCACAAAGGCCGCGTTCTCGCTCAGGAAGCCGTAGCCAGGGTGCAGCGCATCGGCACCGCTCAGGCGCGCGGCGCGCAGCAGTGCTTCGACCGACAGGTAGGACTCAGCGGCGCTCGATGGCCCGATGTGCACGGCTTCGTCGGCGGCGCGCACATGCGGCGCGTCGCGGTCGGCGTCGCTGAACACGGCCACGGTGCGGTAGCCCAGGGTACGGGCGGTACGCGCCACGCGGCAGGCGATTTCACCGCGGTTGGCAATGAGAATCTTATGGAACAAGCTGGCCCCCCGCGGTGAAATCGCCTGCGCACGCTGCGCGTGCCAGGCAATGTAGCTTCGCTGCTGCGCGGCTGCGCCGCTGGTCCCCGCGGTTGGCAATCAATATTTTTGTGAAAGCCATGCTGCTCAATGCGCGATCAGCCCTTGGCCGGCAGGGTGTGTTCCAGCTTGCAGATGATGCCCAGCATCACTTCGTCAGCACCGCCGCCGATGGAGATCAACCGGCCGTCGCGGAATGATTTGGAAATGGGGTTGTCCCAGGTGAAGCCCATGCCACCCCAGTACTGCAGGCAGGCATCCGCCACTTCAC